>NZ_JAAHHE010000258.1:0-8685 GCF_010692525.1 Moorena sp. SIO3B2 | reverse complement strand
CCCGGATCGGAAGGGTTATGATTTGTCCATTGGGGCGCGTAAGTGGGAATCAAGCTGATCGCTTCCGCCAGCAAATCATCATAGGTTTTGTCATCTAAATTAGGTAATTGTAAAGGCATTTTTGGGAATTTAGAATTTAGAATTTAGAATTTAGAATTGGGGATCGGGAATCGGGAATCGGGAATCGGGAAGTTAGAAGTTAGAAGTTAGAAGTTAGAAGTTAGAAGTTAGAATTGGGAATCGGGAATCGGGAATCGGGAATCGGGATTAGCCACGATATAGCACTACGCATTAAGATGTTTGACATTGTCTTGATGCAGTCGCTCATGGGGGAAACCCCCAAGACCGCGCTGCATCGCTTCTAAACTCCAAAACCTAGTCGTAGCTTACTTTTGACTTCTGACTTCTAACTTCTGACTTGCGCGTAGCGCTATAACACCACACTCCCTACTCCCTACTCCCTACTCCCTACTCCCTACTCCCTACTCCCTTTGCTATACACAAGATTGATGGTATGGTTGCCGGAATAAACCAGAAAGTTACCGGTCACTCTTGCACCTCCGATGTCTTCACATTTTTCTCCTGTGAGGCTAACCACGTGATCGACTTTGGGGATGGATTCGAGGAGTCTATATAAATCAGAAAGATAGGGTTCTCGACCAAAATCCCATCCTTTTCTGTCAAAACCGCCGGTGAGGGGATGTAAAAAGCGTTCTAGGGCTTGCTCAATTCCTTGTTCTACTTGGCTGGCTGTTTCTAAGGATGTTACGGCAATGGTAGTGGTGATATTAACACTGACATAGGCTGCTCCAACGACGGAAATTCTAACGGTGGGTTGGGCATTGGTTTCTAGATAAGTTTGAACGCGGTTAATTAATTCTTGACTGGGTAAAGGCTTAGGGTCCTTGGAGTGGGGAACAATAATCACGCTCACCACTCCTGGTACTTTGGCTGGTGCAACAGCAGAATTATTATCGATATCTGTGAGAGGAAAACACTGGGGCTGATTATTAGTAGGAGCAAGCAATTGGGCTAAATCCACGAGGGGAACACATTTTGCCCTAACTACTCCTGGCAAGGCTTGAGCTAAGTCTTGATAATCGTCTTGGGTAACAGCACGGTGGCGGTGGCGAATTTCTTTGGGAATGCGATCGCGTAATGAATCGAGGCTTTCTGGATCTGCACCTCCTGTGGCTGCTGCTGGGTTAATTACCCGGTCTACATAGGGAATGGTAGTTTTTAACTGCACGATCTTGCCTGGATCTTGGTTACCCTGGCTACCTCCTCCGGTTTGATACTGCTTGAGGCGCAGGTTACCTCTACCAATGGCAGGAATTAAGCCATTAATGCCGTCACCAAACTGAATTGTTCCGGTGAGACGATCTAAAACATAGTGGCGATCCCGTGGACTAGAATCATAAAAATCCGCGACTTGATGCCAGCGTATCCAAATTTCTTGGGGTCTTCCGGTACTATCGTAGGTAATATTGATCGCGTCTTCCCCTTCTTGCTGTTTAATTTTTTCGTCTTCCATCCCAGACGGTAATTCTAGTTCCCGCACTTCCAATTGTTGCCCTTCTAAAATAGGAGTACGGTTAGTAGTAAAGGTTTGTTTTTTCGAGCCATCACTAGAACCCAGGATTTCGTTACGGATGGTAACTCGTTGGGCTGCCATAGTAGTGTTAAGGAGTACCTGCCCTAAGCGAGGCTCAAAGGTATAATTGCCACTAGCGTGTTGCACCCGCAGCCAGTAGCGAGGAGATAAGCTAAATTCCTGTTTGGGAGTAATATCTGCTGGTGGTAAAACGATGATTGTGCCGGAACGGGTGAGATTGTCGGTATTATCCTGAACTGTTATTTTCCGCCACTGTGAACCATTCCAATATTGCCAAACTAGTTGGGGGGTTTCATCTGCTGGTAATTCTGTGTCAGCAAAGGTTTCCATCGTGGCACTGTAAACTAAGTTAGGCTGATCGCTCTTAACTAGCTGGAGAAAAACGCGATCGCTACTTCCCAAGGCAGCCTGGGCAGGAATAGTTACGTTGATAGCGATGGTTTTAGCTTCACCCGCCTCTAGTTCTAATCGAGCCGATGTCACCTGAGTGCTCCATTCCGGTACACGCTGCATCCCCACAGTAGCAAGTTGGAAAGTAACCGTTTCTGAATTAGTATTGGTTAACCAAAACCGATGGGTAACCGTCGTACCAGGTAAACCAACTTTTTTGCTGATAGTAGGGGAAATCGGTATTAAATTTTCCCCATATTTGAATGCAGCCGCCCTCACAAACAGACTGAGGGGAAGATTAGGAAAACTCCGTTCCACTGGCAAGGAAAAACCTAGATAGGTCGTTGGTTTATCTAAGTCTAGTGACTCAAAAGGAGCGAAGGGTAAATCCTCAATAGTTCGAGACAAAAAATCATTGTCAGTAATTATCTGTTCCGGTTCCTCTGTCAAAGTAAATTTGTAGTCGATGGAGACGGAATTAATTACTGGGGGGACAAACGTTGCCGGATGATAAGTATCAATATTCTCAAAGCTGGCTTCCTGACCATAATTACCACTAATAATTCGTACCCGAATCCAGAAGCTAGTTACCCCATTGATAGTGGTTTCCTGGGGTTGGATATCTGCTTCTTCTGGTAGGGTAAATTTTATTGTTGGGTTGAGATTGCCATCATTGTCATCCAGTAAGTTGGTAAAAGCCCTAGTTTCATCTATAAATGTGTTTGGAAGTGGAATGGGATTGTCTGGGGTTGAATCTGGGTGTAACATCCCTTCCCTGGTAGCGATAAACAGGGCTTGCCAAGATTTACCATTCCAAAACTCCCACTGTAATCTGGGATTGAAGTGTTCAGATATAGTATTGTCTGGTTCAAATCTAGTATTTAATTGGTCAGATATAGTCTGTAAATTAATACCAATATCCCTAGGATGTGCCAGGTTTAAATTAAGATTAATTTGCGCTCCTGACTGGGAAAATGCTTCTCCATTAGCCAGATAAAAGGTGTCGCCAAATTTAGGCTTTTCCCCAAAGGGAAAGATTGACTGATTGATATCTTGGTTGAGGGAATTGGTAACAGCAGCCTCTAATCTTAAGTCAGTGCGGTTTAATTCTACTTTTAGACTCAGTTTACTAATGGTTGGTAATTGGTGTTTGCTCACCATACCCACAGCAGAATCCTCACTAGAGCTAATTGGTGTTACTAAACGGCAACGCAGCCAACGGTTAGTAACTCCATGCACTTGAGTCAGGGGTATAGCATTAATCTCCTCAAAATTAATTTCTCTGTTAATTTCCCCTTCACCACTCTTACTAAAGTTGTCAGTACCATCACGATTAGGTGTAATTGTCTGCCAAGCTTGTAACTCTTCTGTTTCGTGCCAAACTTGCCACTCTAACTCAGCTGGATCACTAAATACTTTCTCTAACTCTATGATTAACTTGAGATTATTAATAGTAGGAAAACTGAGCAGTTGCCGATGCCCCACATAAAAAACATGCTCAATCTCTTGATTTCCCCGAAAAATCGGTAAATATGTTGTTGCTGGGTTAATTTGCGTCAGAGAACTGTAATCGGCATACTGGTCTTGTGGGGGATTACGCACAAATAGAGAATCTAATTGCGCCCCAGTTACCACCAACTCCTGTTCAGTTTCAAAAATTACCGATTCGGTTTCTCCTTCTGTGGGGGGTGCAGCCACTTGGGTGCCAGCTGGTGCGATCGCATCCACTGTAGTGCCCGTTGCGAGGAAAAAGGTAAGGGGTGCCCTTGCTGGCTGAGGTGCTAAACGGGAAGCTCCCAACAAATCTAGAAAGGCGAGGAAATTTTTATCTGGCACTTGATTGAGGCGAGAAATAATTATCTCACCAAAGCGGGCAAAGATTTGCACCAGTGCCTGGGCAACACCTTTATTTTTTAGTTTTTCAGAGGTTGGATACTCGGTGAGATATTGAGCCAGCAGTGTTTGTACATCTTTAGCAATCCTCTCTGCCGTTCTAGAATCAATTTTAGGAGCTTTTCTTGCCATTAGCCTGCACTCCCTTCCAGATAAAACGGATACACTAAATTAAATACGTTATTAGTTGCTCGCACCCGATAGTCAATATTAACCAGCATTTGTTCTGGAGTAGGGGATTGAACGCGCACATCCACAACATCAATGCGGGGTTCAAACCGCAATAATGCTTCCTGTACCGCTTCCGAGACTCTAGCCGTAGTGGCAGCAGAATTGGGTTCAAACACCAAATCGTAAATACCGCAACCAAAATCAGGGCGCATAATTCTCTCACCCCTAGCAGTGCCGAGGATAATTAAAATTGATTGGCGTACACTCTCTTCATATTCCGCAAGTTGGAAATCTCCCTGAGTATCTAAACTAAGGGGAAAGCCCACACCTACACCTAAAAATGGTTTCGTCATCAGCCTATAAACACCGTACCTACTGCGATTACTTGTCCTACTGGTAAATCAGCAGGATCATTACAAGTTTCAGCAATATCCCCGTTACGGGCAGCTGCTTTACCGTTAATTTTCACAGTCTGACTCCCAATTTTGATGGTGCCTCGATTAGCCGGTGGCTTTTGAAAAGAAGTCCCCGGTGGACTAGGAATATGGGGTGGAGTATTGTCTGCCGTACTATCTACCGTAGCGGCTGGCATCCCCATCATGTTGACATCACTGCTCAAATTGCCATTGATAATACCCGCAAAAGGATGGGGTAGGGGAGTTGGTACTGGTCCTCCTGGTGAGGGTACCATCACAATATGAGTATCAATAGCGGTAATGCGATCGCCTTGTTTTGCTGCTGGTTGTCCCATAATTAAATTAGACTAGTTGAGATTAATGATTTGACCTTTAAGATTCATGGTGCTGCTGGCCTTAAGCTCCATTGCCGCACCGGATTCAACCTTGGTATCTGCTGAAGATTTGATTTCAATATTTTGTGCCTCTAGTTTAATATTACCTTGGGATGCTGATAAAGTAATGTCTCCTTCAGTAGTAATAGCAATAGTGTTGGTAGCAGTATCAAAAACAATGCTGTTTTTCTCCGTTTTATCCACAATTTCAATAGTTTCTGCTCCCTCTTCATCATTGAGACGGATGACATGACCACTACGGGATTTGATTACCCGGATATTATTAGCACCATCTTCATTAGTTGCTGGTGGTAATTCTTTACCATTCCACAAAGACCCGATAATATAGGGTAAACGGACATCACCATGTTCAAAAGCTACTAATACTTCGTCATCTACTTCCGGCAAAAAATAAATCCCTCTTTCATTTCCCGCCATTAGTGTAGCTATTCGCGCCCAGTCGCTTTCATCTTCATCACTGAGCCAGGGGAATTTCACTTTAACCCGACCTAGTCCTTCTGGGTCTTGATTGTTGGTAACTACACCAACCACGACACCATAAATACGAGATGCGATCGCTCGGTGGGGTTGACTATCCAGAAGTAATTCAGAGAATTTCATTGGCCATTCCTCCGCACTGTAAACTTGGTCTGATATTGGCTATCACGATAGCGATGTAGGACACTATTAACATAGTATTGACCGCTAAAGCGCTTGCCCACACCGTCAATTTGCACCACTTTTCCAGCTCGCAAATCGGTACGTCCTCGACAAATTCCTTCCCCTGTGATCAACTCTAAATTGAGTTGCCGAAAACGGGCTTGAGCGAATTGCTCTGCTTCTGCTAGGGTGATAATCGGGCGATCGCTCAGGATTTTTACCGCTGTACCAAAAGCATTTTGACTTAGGGCTGCACCGCTAATTTCTCCCCCCATCTTGCTGCCTTCATCACCAGTGGCGGCGCGTCCGATAATTGCTTGCTTTTCTTTAGGATTCCAACCCTGTACTTTGACTTCATTAACTTGACTTGCAGAGGACATACAGGAATAAAATTCCAGTAGGTCATCACTAAAGGTTAGCGTAAGAATTTCACTGTCTTGATTAGCCGTAGGTCGAAATACTAATTTCTGATCCTCCACCATCACCTCATAATTAATTTTTGCTGCCCGTTCTTGAAGAAACTCCATATGGGTTTGATTGGCTTGTAAAATATAGTCATGCACCACCCTACTATCTTCCACTTGGGCAGAAAGTCCTACCTGCTGGGCAATTTGTGCTGCGATGTCACTATCTTTTAGTTGTACAAACGTCTGGGTATGACGACCACGATGTAAGCGATGGCTGCGATCATAACCCCGAATCATTACCTTTGGTAGTCGATCAATGGTAAACTCCGGTTCTATAGCAGTAATTTCTCCTACTATCAGGGTAGCTAGGTTTTCCCGGTAACCTAATTTAACTTCTACCGTATTGCCAATATTAAACAAGGAGTTATCTAGCCACAACACTTCCCCTTCCTGCACATCTAAACTGCCCAAGGTTAAGGTAAACATGGTGGGTAAATTAACCTGTTCATCTACTGTTACCCCAGTAATATGTAACTGTGCCGACCCTGGTAAACTAGAACCATTAACCAGGATTTCATAGTCTGCGAATATGGAAGTTTGGGGTTGGGTAAAGGGCATTTTTACAATTCAAAATTCAAAATTAAAAATTAAAAAAATCAATATTATAATTAGCAATTAACCATGAACATCAACGCAATTTGGGAATAGTTAAGGTTTTACCAGTATCAAGTTCACGGGGATTATCCAATTGATTTTCTTGGGCAATCAGTCGCCACAGCTTAGGGTTACCATAGACATCCGCCGCAATGGTGCTGAGGGTTTCACCTCTTTTGACAATACGAGTGGTTAATTCTGGATCGGTACGCCGTTTATCATCTTCTGGGTTAAGATATTCCGAAAACGTGATGTTGACTTTTGCCCGTATCGGTTTACCATCACTTTTGAACAGGGTGAAGGTTTGGGTCAGATTAGTAATCACCCCGACAAAAGGGAAGTCAGAATTAGTTGGTGCTTTACCCCAGTAAACCTTACAAGCTGGTGGTGGTTGTTCTTTACCCCCAACACGTTGAATGCGGGTAAGGGCAACAAGTTTATTGGTTTCCTCCCGTACATCCTCGATGGCGGTACTGTCTATTAAACGATTTTGATTTTGATTTTGATTTTGATTTTGAAGTCGTGAATTTCTAACCCCTTCGGAAACATCAAATAACAATTCCAGAGTTAATTCCCGACTTCCCCCGCCACCAAAATCTAAGATGGGGGCATTATATTCTTTTTGACTTGAACCACTCCAACTAACTCCTTTTTTGATAGCGTAGGATTCGGGGTTAAACAAAACCGTAATCTCTGGATAATTGGCTCTGTCTTCCGACTCTACAGCACGGTACTTAGTGTCTTGAGTTTTTTCCCACTTCAAAGGAATAATAGTTAGTTTAGCTAATGCCATTTTTCTATCCCCCGACGTTCTTGTTCCATCGTTAGCTGACGAGTTAGAATACGACTAACTTGTTCGGCTATTGCCTCGATATCTATATCTACCCCGTCAGCTGGAGTGGTTGCTAGATTTGACGTGGCTGTGGTTGAAGTAACTGGTGCTGTCATGGGAATGGAATTAGCTCCAGTTAGATTAGCTTGACGAGCAATCACCCCATCGCTTAACTGTTGGAGTTTCGATACTTTGGCTACAGATTCGTTATCAGTTTTGCGCCAAACTAAATCCGGTGTCGAGCTAGTTTTTCCTGTCTCGGTATCTAAATTGATATTTCTATTTGGGGTTGTAGTTGTTGTCAGTAAGGGCTGACTTGCTTTGACAACAACCGATTTAGTTTGAACTAAAGAGATATCATGATTGGGGTTAGAATCCGAGAGCTTGGTTTGTACCAAACTACTGTCTGATTCCTCTTCCTCCTGGGACCGCCAAACTAAATCCTGTGCCGAGTTATTGCTTACTGTATCCTTAGTCAGATTAGTATTTATAGTTGGGGTTGTAGTTGTTGTCGGTAAATGCTGACTTGGTTTGACAACAACCGATTTGGTTTGAACTAAAGAGATTTCATGATTTTGGTTAGAATCCGAGAGCTTGGTTTGTACCAAACTACTGTCTGATTCCTCTTCTTCCTCGGAGCGCCAGATTAAATCTGTTGCTGAGCTAGTTTTTACTTTATTCGTAGTTAAATTGATGTTGGAATTTGGGGTTGTATTTGTTGTTGGTAAATGCTGACTTTGTTTGAGGAAAACCGATTTGGTTTGAACCAAAGATATATCCTGATTGGGCTTAGAATTTGATAGCTTAGTTTGTAGCAAACTACTGTCTGATTCCTCTTGCTCCTGGGAGCGCCAAACTAAATCCTGTGCCGAGTTATTGCTTACTGTATTCTTGGTGAGATTAGTAGTTTTAGTTGGGAGTGTAGTTGTTGTTAGTGAGGGCTGACTTGGTTTGGCAACAACCGATTTAGTTTGAACTAAAGAGATATCCTGATTGGGCTTAGAATCCGAGAGCTTAGTTTGTAGCAAACTACTGTCTGATTCTTCTTCCTCCTGGGAGCGCCAAACCAAATCCGGTGTCGAGCTAGTTTTTCCTGTCGGTAAAGGCTGACTTGCCTTAGCTACAAGCAATTTAGTTTGTACAACAGAAGCTGGAGTGACTGGAGAGGGGGAATGGGAAGCACCATCTGTTTTCGGTGGGACAACCTGAGACTGAATACTTTCTGGAGGTGTAAACTCATGCTGGAGTGCAGATAAGGTTGCCTGACGATTAA
>NZ_JAAHHE010000257.1:0-8735 GCF_010692525.1 Moorena sp. SIO3B2 | reverse complement strand
TGGAAGTAGAAGAGTTCAATGCCATCTCAAATCCATCAAAAGTATTGTGGGTATTATAGTACGTTGTTATCTGCTCAAGATCTGAGTCTAATGGGACTAGGGAAGACTTTTGAAAAGGACAGCATGGCTGGCATGGGAGTCGCAATCACCGACACCCAATTTGCCAGAGAAAGTAAGGCAAAAAAAAGATCGCACTCCCAATACTCAGAATGCGATCGCCTTTGGCGGGCTCTTCGAGCCATCGCACAAGCGCTGAAACTGAGGCCTTTGGGCCACGCTTTGCGAACGCTTCCGGAGCGTAGCGTGGCCTACGGCCAATCGCATTTCTAGGGATCTGACTTCCCATCTCCCCACCCTTCCCAGCCTTGCAACACTCCCTATTCCTCTGGCTCCATCGGCACACTTATATCGAAAATAATTAGAAACCTAGCATCAGGCACCAGCTGTTTCAGGGTCTGCAAATAACCTTTGGCATCATAACAGTTGGGGAACCGAGCGAAAACGACTGGTGGCATCGGTGGTAATAGCCGAACCATGACCCATGGATATAGGCTTGGACGATAGGACATAATATGAAGTTATCTCCTTTACTTCAAGGGGTACCCAGAGCCAGCCTTCGCCCTTGCAAGTACGTCAGGCTGGCTCTTCCCGTGGATTTTATTGTCCACGGTTTCATTATACCATAAAAAAATGCACATTATAGCATATTTAAAAAAGTTTTGTAACAAATTATTGAGAGAGTCGGCAGAGGTACAGTTTGATCGAATTGGGGAGTTTGTTCGCGTAGCCTGGCCTACGGCCAGGGGAAAAGAATACCCCATCCTCCAAAATCAGAAGCGTTTATATGGAGGGGAACAGGAATGGTAACAACCAAGTTGACTTATATATTCACCTGTTATAGTAGCTAGTTCCCATGATAGGAACGCAGATATTGCTAATACCGAAAAAATCATAGCTCCTATAATTACGCTTAACGGTATTAAAACAGCTATAAAAAGTATATAAACACAATAATAGGTCGAAAATTTCGGGATTTTCGACATTTCTAGTACTGTTTTTTTTTGGTTGTGAGTGCCCTGCGTCGAATGGGCTATTACATTATTCGCGATGGAGGTGGCAAATCAGGATAGAAAGACCATTGCTTTGCATTAATGCAAGTTCTTTTAAAACGGTCGATTTAAGTCGAATTCCTGGATAAAATCTGGTTATCTCAATTATGCTCTCAAATGCTATCCTATTATTAGCTAACTATAAAGTACGTTAATTATTTTTTTTGTGAAAGTGCAGAAAAACAATTCGGATAAGGCACCTTGCTCACTTTGAATCCTTCCCCGAAAGTATAAAAACGAACAATAAACAGATAAAAATCGGACATTGAGTGCCAGGTTCCATCATCCCGCTTTTGGATGATTTGGGATGATATTGATACTTCTATTGGTGTATATAAATTGAGCCGTTTTGGGTTGGGTATGGTATCTAATGTTCGGACACGATTCACGAGCGATTTGTGTATTTGAACCGACATTTATGGACAAACTCACGATAAATAATTTGCTCACGAACTAGAATCAATCTAGTAACAAATCACTTCTCAACAAGAAGTCCCTTTCGTTCTTGGGAGGGACTTCTTGTTATTTTACTTTCAACTCAAAGCACAATCCAAACCGGTTCGATCCAAATAATTTTGCCTTGAGAAGCAAAAAGCCAGTTGAACTCAATCAGACTATAAAGTCCAGTGAGGCAATGACACTGGTTGTATCCTGCACAACGGCAATTAGATCACCATATCTGTAGATTGCCGTATCTAGTGCTGAACTACCTCCAAAGTTTTGATCTTTTGTCAGCGTGTAATCGCTAATGCTGCCGCCAATCCTAAACTTGTCACCTTCCCAATACTTGAAGTCAGTGATAATGGCATATCCAGAACCCAGATACTTAATCTCGGTATAAGAGCCGTTGTAACCCAAACCGAATATATCAGCCCCAGAACCACCCTCTAGGGTGTCTACCTCTGAGGTGGAACCGCCAAATGCCCCATCGAGATAATCATCACCCTGACCACCAATTAGAGAGTCGTTACCACCACCTCCATAAAGCCAATCATTACCATCTCCACCAGTGAGGGTATCTTGACCAACAGGTGCTCCAAATCCGCCAAAAGCCTTATCACCGAAGAGAAGATCGTTCCCTTGATCACCATAAATTTTGTCGTTACCGCCGCCACCATATATAACGTCGTCGCCCGGGACACCGGGGGGAGTGGTAGTAGGGTTGTACTGTATTTCACCCGGTAGCGGCGTTCTATCGCCATAGAGTTCATCATTGGTATTCAGTCCTGGGTTGTTCTGTGTCCAGCCATAGAGTACATCGTTACCACCTAAACCCCAAAGCTGATGACGAGAAATTCCATGACCAGATACATATAGAGTGTCGCTACTAGCAGAACCATATTTTCCATGAACCATCTCAACTACTCCTGAATTTTTACAAACAATTTATCTAAGAAGTTTCTTATTGGACTTTGGACAAATTAGTTGCTTAAGTGAGGAGGAGAACTGGCTAAGCTCTCACCAGGGGCAATCTAGATAATTTTGCAGCTTAAGCATGTTTAAGAGGGATTGAATAGCTATTTATCAAAAATGGCTAAAATCCTTCCTTGCTCTGTAAGATTTTGAACAGCTTCATGCTCTATCAGCAGATACTTGGCAGCCTTAATTTTTTCCAAAGTCCAACATATCAGTTGATCCTTCTCAAAGCTTGTTACTTCTATTGAAGTCTATGAACAAACGATCAAACTTATGCCAGAAATGGTGAATTCTGCAACAAAACTTTACATGAAAGGTGTACTACTCCTTCATCACCTAGTTTCACCTTGCCCACACCCCCGGCCCTTAATTATGAGTATTCAATCAGACTTGATATTCCCCATAATCCCCATTAAGGCATTAAAGTCGTTTTTTGTGATCTTTTTCAACTAACAGAAAAGATCACAAGAAATGAATTAAGTAATTTTGTTTGCAACAAACAGGTCTTATGCTCGCTCTAGCGCCACTGTCGGAATTGCGGTATCGGAAAGCTGAGCGACCACTTGCGTCAGGGGTGACAAGCAGACTAGAAACGTTTTGGGGTAAGCTTTTGAGCCATGCTATTCCCAATGTTCCGAATCTGCACATTGGCAGGATACCAAAAGCGTGTACAGTTTTTTGTCCTCTTTCATCGTCACCATCTGATGGTTTTTTGACCAGTTCTGAGCAAATATGTGCAGCGTTACCAAATCAAGGACTAAAACTATCAAGACCCTTGTAGAGAAAGACTTTAACAGCCTTACATTGACCTGATCTAAAGGCTTGATTTTTCTGTCGTTGGAGGTTATACTGACGACTGCATCGAAAAAGCGATTGGCCGTAGGCCACGCTTTGCGAACGCACTGACCTGTCCCGGAAATGCGATTGGCCGTAGGCCACGCTACGCGATCGCTAAGTAAATTTGACACTCCCCGCCCTATAAGAGCGGGGATTCTTGGATCAATGACCCGTCTTGCTCAACCAGGTCGGAACCAGGAAGAGTAGAGGACAGATCTCCCCAAGCGTTTAAAAGGGTTCCGGTGTGCCCCACCGTACCTAAGGCTCTCGTTAAGATATTTCTGGCGGCGTTGTGATCTCGATCTAATTGACACCCGCATTTACAGATATGGGTTCGAGTTGATAATGATTTCTTGACCACTTCACCACAATCAGAACAATTCTGGCTTGTATAAGCGGGATGCACTGCAACAGTTACCCTACTAAATTTTTGACCAAAATATTCTAACCACTCCCGGAACTGATACCAACCTGCATCATTAATAGACTTGGCAAGACAGTGGTTTTTGACCAGGTTCTTAACTCTTAAATCTTCGTAAGCCACCAGGTCGTTAGACCGGATTACGCAACGTGCCAGTCTCTTGGCATGTTCTTCACGCTGCCTACTTATTTTAAGATGTGTCCTACCCAGCCTATTAATAGCCTTCTTTCGGTTAGCTGAGCCTTTCTTTTTCCGGGAAACTTTACGCTGATAAAACTTTAATCGTTTTTCGCCTTTGCGATAGAATCTAGGGTTAGGTTCTGAGTACCCATCAGAGTCGGTGTAAAACTCTTTTAGTCCAACATCCAATCCAACAGTAAAACCAGTAGCTTCTAGCGGCTCTGAATTGTCGATTTTTACGCAGAACTGAATATAGTAGCCATCAGCTCTTTGTACAATGCGGACTCGCTTGATCAGTTTCTGGTCAAAACGCCACAAGTCCCAGGTTCCCTTGAGCTTAACCTTACCTATGCCTTTCTTGTCTGTAAACTTGATAGACTTCTTGTCTGGTGATAACTTCCACCCAGATTGCTTATATTCGACAGACCTAGAGTGCTTCTTAAACCTGGGATACCCTTTTTTGCCAGGGACTTTATTCTTGCAGTTATCAAAGAACCTTTTTATAGCCCTTTCTACATTTTCAACTGAGGCTTGACATGCGTGACTATTAAGGTCTTTTACAAATCCAAAATCATCTCTTAGCTGAGTGTTATAACGGTATAGTTCTTTTTTTCCTACTCCGCGATTGTCCATCCAAAAACGTAGTACTTTATTTCGGACAAAGCGAGCCGTCCTAATAGCTTCATTGATGGCTAGTTTTTGGGGGCTTTTGAGAATAGCTTTGAACTCCATTACCAACACTTAAAACTCACCTCCTTGGGGTTTGGTTTTGCTTACTATTATAGACTACAATTCAGATTTAAAAGTTCCGGAATTAGTAAACATAAAAGCCGTCCTAGAAGGACGGGGCTTGAGACCCAAAATTTTTGGTCAAATTACTCAATAGTGATCATGACACAATACTTTTCCGATGAGATAGCCGAGCGCTCATCTATACAGTGAACTGAAGAAATAAAAGTAGATGTCTTCTTGGTTCCTTCGACCAAAGAAATAATACTAAGCCAGACAAATACAGCAGAATGTATCAAAAAGCCCAATCGGTCGATTATCGAATTTTATAAAGGTAAATCGCTATAAGCTATAGCATTCAAAGGTTTTGGATTATCGAAAAAGCAAAAAGTCGAAGGCAGCAACAAACCAATTGATGTTATACTGCCACAACAATCCTTCTTGTACTGGAATTATTGGAACAGAAGGGGTTTAGAGGATGCGATCACAATAGTCATAGCCTGCGGCATAGATTCGATCGTCAGCCGTTCCTATCAAGCCTTTGGTCTTAACCTGACCCTGGAGGAACGGGAAGCTTTGATTCGGGAAAATGCGGAGTTGCTTTATCAGGCTCAACGGCTCAAGAAAGACCTGAACCTAGCCAAGGAAGCCCTTGCTGAACCAGACATTTTAGACGACGAGAACTGGCGGCTGCGACAGCAAATCCGTGAAATGGGAGGAGTTCCGTACGACGAACAAATTGAGTACATCAGCAACAATCCCAACGAACCTTTTTAGACCCCAAAATTTTTCCAAATTAATTGCGTTCACGAAGTGTCGGCTTGGCCTACGGCCAAGCGTAGCCCTTCGGGCTAATCGCGCCACAAAATAAACCCTGTCAGTAATTGCTAAACCTTTTAAAATTTTACATCTCAATCCCCAGGAGTATTACTTACATCGGGCAAACCAAATTTTTCGACTGTTCTTTTTCCTTAGTTAACGGCTGATAGGTCTTGTGAGCATACGGCTCATATCCGTCAAAACCTGAATAAGTCATCTCACACAATAACCGATACTTGAGCGGAGAAGGAGGTAAATTTACCTTTGCTACTTTCACTTCTACTAAACCTGGATCATGCCTTAAAATATCAAGTAGATACTGTGACAAGTAGCGGGGACAATACCCTAGGTGATAATGATCTTTTGTGGTTAACGCTAAAGCCTTATTGTCATAACAATTATGAAACTCGTGACATAACCACAAAGAATCACCAACTTGTAGCTGTTTTATGCGCTCCATAGAAGACTCTGGTAAGTGACGCAAACCATGTACTAGAAAACAAAGGTGGTATTTCCCGTCACTGTCGAGGTCTGGAGAAGGGAAAACTTTAAAATTATCTGTTTGTCGATTTCCTTCGCTCCTTCCTAAAAATTCCATCAAATCAAAACTGTCGGCTGATAAATTGAGCCGGTCTAGATGCCTTCGGTAATCTGGACGCGAGGGTGACATAACTCGGTTGGCAAAAAACGCAAACAACTCCGTCGAACGATAGGTCTTATTCCACTCTGGGAAAGACATTAGAGGCTCAAACCCAAATTTTTTTTGCGCTTCCTTTGCACCTTCTATATAAACAAAAGTGTAAATTTCTCCATTAAATGTCAATCGACCCACCGGGTGCCACGATCGACTTTCATGATCTTGCCAAGCTAAAAATAAAGTTTTTAGGGAGGTGATACTCATAAATTTAATAGACAGAGCAGTCTTTTTTTGTTAGTGAGCAAAATTTTCTTAGCAAAGTCAGATGCTTCTTTTGAGATCCGAAAATCTGGAAATGTCTGTAAAGTTGAATGTATCTGTTGCTCTGAAATTTGCTCAAGACGGTTGAGCCACTCCTGACTAGCTTTAGGATAGTGATACTAAATCCGGTTGTCATACCCCCCTTAAAAAAACTTAAATAGAAGCTAGCCAATGATAGAAAGTTAAATTTCTAATTTCTTCCTTCATTTCGCTCATAACATTACAACGTTTTACTAACAATTCTTCGATGTCTTGATGCAGTCGCTCATGGGGGAAACCCCCAAGACCGCGCTGCATCGCTTTCATCAATCGTGTCAAAACAGTTATTTACTAAAGGTTCATCCACTAATTTCCAAAGTCTTTCTGCAGGTTGTAATTCTGGGGAGTATGGGGGCAAAAACTCTACTTTAATTCCTTCAGGAATTTTTACCTTCTTACTCCGATGCCATCCAGCATTATCTTCTACTAACAACACTTTTTTTTTGAGAAACGCCCACATCTCTAGCAAAGTTTTTATAGACTAGGTTTAACCATTCTGTATTGACTCTGGGGATTAAATACCAGAAAGTTTTTCCGGTCTTCGGTTGTACAAATCCATAGACATACAACCATTTATAACGATGTTGAACAATTGCCATTGGTCTTTTTCCTACCTGAGACCATACCTTTTTTACTATTGGTTTTAAACCGACTCTATGTTCATCGAAAAACCACAGTTCTATTTCCGAGTTGGGATCGCTTTGTTCTAGTTTTTTGACTTTAATTGGTAAATTTTCAATAAATTTATCTTGTTCAATTTGATTACCTTTCTTATGTTTTGGTCTCGGACTCTGCCATGAAAATCTGAGCTTTTTTAAGTAATCCCATCCTCTCTGATTCCAGATTTTTTTAATTCCCGTTTCTTTTTCTATCCAACGAGCTACTTTCGGCCCCGTCCAAATTCCTCCGTCTGATGGCCTTGATTCTAATTCTTTTGCTAATTTTTTCAGTTGAGCTTCTCTTAGTAGTGGTTTTTTTGCTCCCCGATGCTGTCTGTGCTTATTTTTTAAATTTTGGACTCCTTTTTCTCCAAAATTATTATACTTTTTAACTATTTCTTTGCCATAATCATAATTAATACCTACAGCTATAGCACTAGTCTTAATAGTCCAACCTAAGGACACTTTCCACAGTAAATGCCATCTTCTTGATTCGACTGAATCTTTACTTTTGAGGTACTTTTGTTTTAGTTCCTCCGAACTATAATGATTAGCTAGAGCAGCTTTTTTAGGCATCAACTTTCTCTCCATCGATTTTCCTATATTATACGTGGGTTTTGACAACCGGACTTGGTATGAGTATTAACGTATTCAAAAAGTTCAAATGTTTTCAGAGGCTTTAGTGGGAGCTAGATAAATACCTGTTTGAGATGTCTTAGGACGTACAAACCCCCAATTTTCATGATGACGATCACCATTACCAATCCACGCATCTAGCAACAAGTAGCCAACAAACAAATCTCTTGCATCTGTGAAACCATCAGGTACTATCCAATTAGGGGGGAAGTTAACAGATTTTTTTATAATCGCCTCCATAACCACTTCAATTGTGTGTTGATAAGCCTTTTGCGTAACCGAAGCGGGATAATCGGGATTAATGCCACTAAGTACTTCATTAACGCGCGTGACAAAGACCCGGTGGGGCTTGCGCCATTAGCAAATACTCTTAATGGCCAAAGCTAAAACTACCGCCAGAAGTAGCCGAGGTGACTGGCTATTCCTGGCGGTGGATTCGGGTCATCGCTAACCGCTACAACAATCTTGGAGTTGCTGGAGTGGGAGACCAACGCCATCACAACTCAGGTGCATTACCAATGCTTGATCATGTACTGCAATTAATGAACACCAAAGTCACTAGTTATCACCTTAACTCCACCTGCTGGTGCCCACTGATCAATAAAGTTGCTAATTCCGACATTAGTAACAGTAAAGCTGCCATCACTATTGGAAAAAGCCACAGGTATACTACCCCAACCTGGAGCTTGTCGTACCAGGGCTATATCGGTGCGACCATCGCAGTTAAAGTTGCCAGTTATCACCTTAACTCCACCTGCTGGTGCCCACTGATCAATAAAGTTGTTAATTCCGGCATTGGTAACAGTAAAGCTGCCATCACCATTGGAAAAAGCCACAGGTATACTACCCCAACCTGGAGCTTGTCGTACCAGGGCGATATCAGTGCGACCATTGCCGTTAAAGTCACCAGTTATCACCTTAACTCCACCTGT
>NZ_JAAHHE010000256.1:0-8736 GCF_010692525.1 Moorena sp. SIO3B2 | reverse complement strand
TTTTCTCAGGATTTAAGGGAATCTTGACTGGCTGGTTGGTTTCAAAGTCCGGTAGGGTGATCGATTTCATCCCTGGTTGCCAATCCTGGAGATATGCCATTAATAAGTCAGCTTTTTCTCGGGATTGGTCAGCTTGGTCAGATTGCTGTAAACGTTCCTTAAAGCTAGAGGCTTTTTGCCGTAGTTTTCGTAAGCTATTATTTAGCTTCTGAGTCAGTTGGTTATGCAACCGGGAAAACTCGTGTTGATTGAGCTGTTTGGTGTAGTAGGAATTTAGTAAGGTTTGGAGATTTTCAGCTGGTTTAACTATCCCCCAATCCATTACCGTATATCCTTGGTTTGTCCAGCCTGGCTGAAAAAGGTTGGTTGGTTGAAGGTTGGCAGGTTGAAGGTTGGCAGGTTGAAGGTTAGCAGGTTGAAGGTTGGTTGGTTGAAGGTTGGTTGGTTGAAGGTTGGTTGGTTGAAGGTTGGCAGGTTGAAGGTTGGTTGGTTGAAGGTTAACAGGTTGAAGGTTGTCTGTAGAGAACTTGCTAACGTTTAATAAAGTTTTTAACCATTGTTGCCAGCATTGAAATAGGTTTTGCCAGTCGGATTCTTCTAGGTTTTGGGTGGATTGCTTTGGGTCTAAACCAGCTGCTTGTACCATTGAGCGAGCGAGGGTGGGACTCAATCCTCGATAACTTTTGAGTAACTGATTTGCTACTGCTCCTGGTATCAAACTGACTCGTTCTTGCCAGCTTTGGTAGGGTTCAGTCAAACTGGGGCTGGTACCAGTCAGGGCTGGTGGGAGTTCGTAGGGTTGACCGGTTTGAATAGTACGGACGCTGGATTGCTGGTTACTGACTTGATGAGCAGTGGTGATAATCAGATTGTCAGCATCAGTGAGGATTAGGTTGCTGTATTTGCCGATAATTTCTACATACAAATGCCAAGTCGGGGGTTCTCCAGGGCGTTTGGCAAATTGCAGGTCTAATACTCTCTCCCAAGGGGCAATGGTTTCGATGGCAATTAGGGCGAAGCCACCTAACTGGTGCCTCAGTTGGTCACTAAAGGTGAAGGTGTCGGGAACCCTAGGGGGTGGATCTCCTATGCAAATCCGGGCGGCTTGGGGATGCCAACAAATGGTGAGCCAACCTCGACCATTTAGGGTGCGTAGGGCGATAGCAATGGTGTAGCGATCGCGTTGATAGACTTGTTCGGTACGTCCTGGTACCCAGGTAGCACGGAGCTCAGAACAAGCAGCGGTCAGGGTGGTATAGTCAACAGGTTGCATGGGCTAGGTGCCAGATCTGAGCTTCGTAGGATTCGAGTTTGAGAATGCGTTCCCGTAGCGGCTCAATGCTTAGCATCGAATTTGGGCTAAGGCTATGGGAGCGCCCTCTAGTCCAGTTCCCATTTTGGGCATTTACATACTATTGTATAAGTCAGCCTTAGGGCTACGATGTTAGTCGAGAAACTACCTCTTCTCAAGTAAAAGCTCACCTAGCCAGTGTCCTAGATCAAGTACAGGATGGCCAACCAATTATTGTCGTCAAAAATTTGCTCAAGCCTGGGAGTAGACTGAGGCCACAGTCAAGTTGATGGTCAGGGATTTCAATTCGATTTGGGTCCATAGTCGCAAGGCCAATACTGCAGCAGAAAGGGCCGGGTTAGCTGACGCAACCTGGAGTTGGCATGACTTGATCAGGGATCCCACACGGTGCTGATCGACCACCAAATTTTCCAAATAATAATTTTTGTAAATTTGTTTCTCATAAATTAGGACAAGATCGCACCTATTGGTTATTTTTAGTATGGATTGCTTAATCAAGCAATTAAAGACGATTTAACAAAACTCGCGGAATTTCCCACCCCTCTTAGGGTGGGGATGGATAGCGAAACGACAACTTGTGATGATTTTTCATCACGATTCATATTAGAATAAAGATGGTTGCTGACCCGCCTGACTGACTAAAATGCTACCTTACAAACGGTCTGATATTCTATCAGTTTTCAGACCATTAGGTGTGCAAAGTACTAGCTCCAGATCAGGGAAGAGACAAGCCCCGGCTGGTTGACCATAGAGTCGTAATTCCAAGGTGAGTTTGTCGAAAAAAAAACTATACGTCCTTAGAAGGCGGATGTCTGCCTGTGGACGCTGAGTAAGACCAATTCCAGCAGGCGCGCGCCTCCAAGGCCGGGGAACCCGGCCTTGGGTCGGGCCTCTGGTTGAGGCGTCGGCGGATGAAGCGGGAAGCCCATTTGACGGATAAGACCGTCCCTGAACTGACCTGAGAATTGGAAGCCCCAACCTCAGCGAACGCGCCCCGCGTGACCAAAGGTCAAGCAGGTTGGGGTACTTCACAAAGTTAAGCTTTTTTAGTATTTAGGAGAAAGTGGATGGGAAATTTAGCTCGTTCGGCAACCCTCGGTTTGGATGCCTTTGAAGGAGACCCTTTAGAAATGCGTCCTAATCAGACTGAAGAGGATTTACAAATCATCATTAGGGCTGTTTACAAGCAAGTCTTGGGAAATGAGCATTTAATGGAAGAACAACGTCTGGAAAGTGCTGAAGCACTTCTCCGGGATAATGACATTACTGTTCGTCAGTTTGTGAGGATAGTAGCTCAATCCAATTTCTATAAGTCACTTTTCTTCCATTCCTCTTCTCCATACCGCTTTATTGAACTGAATTTCAAACATTTGTTAGGTCGTGCGCCTCAATCTCAACAAGAAATTCAAGAGCACGTTCAAATCTATTACGAACAAGGATATGATGCTGAGATTGACTCCTACATCGATAGCGAAGAATATATTTTGAGCTTTGGAGAATATATAGTTCCTTATCCTCGTAATATTCGTTCCCAAGTTGGTCTCAACAACGAAAGCTTCAATCGGATGTTTTCCTTGTTAAGAGGTTCTCCTACTAGCGACAGAAATAACAGTGCTCAATTAATTACCTCTGTCGCCTCCAATATGGCTACTCCAATCGAGCCGCTTGCTATGGGCAATGGTGCGAACTATGACAATACTGGTAAACGTTTTAAGATTACCTATTCTAGTTCCCAGGACTTCGCTCGTGCGCAAAAAGTCAGCAAACAACAGATAACAGTAAGCTTTGATTGTATGTCAAAAGCATTTCAGAATATTCATGAAGTAGGAGGTAAGATTATTAGCATTACTGAGGCACTTTAAAAAGCTCCTCTGTGACCAGCAGCAATTGTCCTAGGTTACCTTAAAACTAATGATTAAACCTAATCTATCTAATCTATGATTAGATAGATTAGGTTTTTTTAATTTTTTTTTTAGACTGGGACAGGATTGCATAATTTAACACTGGTATTGAACACTGGTATTGAACACTGGTCGCTGACCTAAGTAAGCAGAAATGTTTCAGGATTAATTAAAAAATTCATTCGGGCTCAACACATAAACTTAACAACTTAGAAAATATCTTGTTTTTTATGTCTAAACAACAACTCATGGACTTTATTGTTGCTGTCAAAAAAGATGAATCATTGAAAGCACAATTAAAAGATGCCCAGCCCGAAGAAATTATCCGTATTGCCCAACAAGCAGGATTTAAGTTCTCCGAAGAGGTTAAGGGGAGATTTAGGAATCGCTGGGCAGGAGTCTACAGCTGTCCTCAAAGGGAGGATATTAACGAGATCTGTCCAGCACTTTGTCCGCCAGGTTTTAAGTCATTAGCTGAGTACTCTCAGTCAACCTGCTCTCCTTACGACAAACAAGAAAAATATGATTTTCGTTCTGGATTTAAATATACTAATGTAAGATAGTTTACTAAATAACATAGTTTGGGGTTTGGGGATTTTCGGGACATCAAGTCCCTGAATCTCCCCGCTCTACCTCCCTACCCCGCTTACCCTGAGGGGGGTAACTCTTGCCCTTTAGTTGAATCAGCCAATCAGAGTCATTAGCACAAAGAGCGCGACCACTTGAATCACCCAAATAATCTAATGCTAATAAACAAGCATACTTTAATTTCCAAACTTTACTTTCAAGACCAGCTTTTAAATGGGGAATTGCTTGCTTGTTACCTAAGTTACCTAAAGAGATAGCAGCAGCAATTCTCGATTTGACAAATTTGTCTCCCAAATTAAGTAAGGTATCCACAAAGAGATCGTAAGCAGGTTCGTATTTCAACCAACCAAATAGTTTAATAATATGGTAGTGCGCTCCGTAATCTTCCTGAGCGTTTTCGTCAAAAGATTTTTTTAATATTTCTCCAGCATTAGGGTAAAAATCGAGCATCGCCTTACTGGCCAAATAACAATAGGCAAAATCTGTATTGTAGAGGTCTTGAATTACTCTTTCTAAACTCGGTTTTTGGGGATATTCATAAGCCATTTTAAGGTCTTGGGGATGATCCCAAATTGCTAAATCGAAACTCGATTCCATTACAGAATAATCAATGGTTCCTTTTTCTTGTGCCTGATCTGCTAAAAATCGCATTCCCCGAAGACGTAGAGATTGGGAAACAGGAGCAGCAGCTATATCAGGAATAGCCAAATCGTATTCTAAATCCATCAGGTCTTGAATCGCTCCTCGCCGGGCGTGAATGTTTTTATCATTCAAGAATTTGATAATTCGATAGACTTGATTGTCATCTCCTGATAACTTACAGGTAGCAGCTATGGCTGCACAAGCTATGGCAGAATCTTCTGATTCCGTAAATCGAGCAATTCTTGCCAATGCTGGTTTATAATTGAGTTTAGTTAGAGTTTGAATGATTACTCGATAAATTTGTCCTTCTTTCTCTAATAATTGAGCAATTTCTTCCAGAATGTCCTGATTAGATGTCCCAATCTCGCCGATTGCCCAAACAGTATTTTCTACCATATAGCGATCATTATCCGCCAAGAAAGGTGCCATGACTTCGATGGCATGATTAACTTTTAAGCGTCCTAATGATTCGATGGCTTTACGCTGTGCTTGACGATTTTCCCGTGCAGGATTAGGGTCTTGCAAAACGTTGATTAGTGCTTTGATTGAGCGTTCCGTAGGAAAGTTTACCAAATGAGCTGCTGCTAGATAACGGTGATATTTTTCTTTTAGTTGTTCTACTGGTGTTTCCAAAAGTTCAATCGCTTTTTCTTCTGATAAACCAGGAAATAAGTTTAGAAAAGGACTAGTCATCTTTAAATTGAGGATTTGAGCAGTTTGACAATATCGCTATAACCTTGCTTTTGAGCCATCATCAATGCTGTGTAACCATATTCGTCTTGGGTATTAATATCTGCCCCAACTTTAAGCAAGGTTTTTACCGCATCTAGATGACCATGAGCTGCTGCCATCATCAGTGCAGTCCAACCATGTTCATCTTGAGGGTTAATATCTGCTCCATAGTTGAGCAAGATTTTTACGGTTTCTGTATGTCCCGATGATGCTGCTGCCTGTAATGCGGTTCCGCCATATTTATCTATCGCATTTACCTCTGCACCCTTTTCAAGTAAAACTTGTAAGGTCTTAGTTTGCCCTTCCCGCGCTGCCCACATCAATACCGTTCTACCAAAGAGATCATCTTTTCCATCGATATTAGTAACGTTTTCAAGTAATAAACCTAAAGTCTTAGTATCACCCCTCTTAGCTGCCTCTATTAATTGAGCGTTTATCTCAGCAATCATAATATTAATTTATTCTTTTGCTCCGCTATCCCTGAGAATTTGCTGGATCTCTTTTAAGTTGAGTTTGATAGCATATTTTAATGGGGTATAATCCCAATCATTTATGGCATTAACATCAGCTCCTTTCTCGATCAAAAATTCCACAATCTCCCTATAGTTACGAGATACAGAACGCATTAGAGGAGTGGCATTTTCTTTATCCTTAACATTGACATCAGCCCCTTGGGCTACTAGGGATTTTACAGCTTCTAGATCTCCATCTTTACTTGCCTGTAAAAGTCCTTCGTTAAGATCATTTGTAGAATCCATAATTATCTGTCAAAAACCAATCAAAAACCAACTGATAAAGTTAAATAACCCTGAGCAGTAAACTTAACCAATAAAGCTAAGCATCCTGCCCAGAGTTTTATAAAAAGAATTAACTCATCAAATTAAATTGATGGCAATGTCCCTAGGACATAGAGTTAATTAAATAGTCGATATAACCAGTCAATTCTGTGGCAGCTTGAGCAGACATATCGCGAGGAACGCAGATACGGTCTCTTACTTTAGTGAAGGCAGCCACATAAGCAGCAGTATTGATTCCGAGGGCGCGGTAAACTTCACGGGCTCCCGCAATACCCCATTCGTCAAGAGGCCCAGTACCACCAATAACTAAGCAATAATTAATTAAGCGTAGGTAGGTAGTTACATCGCGAATACATTTGTCTTTGCGAACTTCAGGAGTGCAACCTTTACTAATTCCGTCGGGAAATTCTGCATAAACTGCATCAACAGCTTCTTTAGCAACGGCTTCGTAGTTGGAAGCTAGCTTGTCTGCTGCTTCTAGACGCGCATCAGCGCGTTGAATATTACCAGCAATAGATTCTAAATCAGATCCACTGGGATATCGACCTGCGGTATCTGCTGAAGCAATCGTAGTGGTTAACACTGATTTCATGACTCAAGTATCTCCTATTTTTCAATTAGTGTCATTGCAGCTCAAACAACAGCTTGATTAAAACTCCTTTAATCAGCCTTAAAACTTGTCTAACCAGCTAAGGTTAGCTAATCGCTGTCGTTACTGCATCGAAATAACCAGAAATTTCTGAAGCTAATGAGGCGCAATCACCTTGAGTTACAGTCATTTTGCGCTGAGAAGCTGTGTTAGTTACAAAGGCAAGAGCAGCAGCTTTCATAATGTTGACAGCACGACTGACACTACCTGTAGGAACACCTAATGCGGAGTAAGTTTCTTTTAAGCCGTTTAAGCAACGGTCATTGAGTACAGAAGCATCTCCTGCCAAAATAGCATAGGTGATATAACGTAGAACGATATCCCCATCCCGCAGGCAAGCAGCCATTTTGCGATTGGTATAGATACTACCACCAGGTGCTGTCAGACCCTCGTTTTCGCACACAATACCAGATACAGCATCAGACACGATACAACTAGAGTTGCTAGTAATGAAGCTCGCAGCATCTAGACGGCGGTTTCCCAAAGAAACAAATTGTTTGAGAGCATCTAGGTCACCACCACCGAGAAATTCACCCTTTTGGTCTGATGCAACTACTGCTCTGGAAAAAGCATCGAACATTTGTTTGTCCTTGAATTTATACAAAAGGTTTATGGATATCTCTATGAAGATACAATAATGAAGGTTCTCTTAGTCCTGTTTCTGAGAAACAATGTAATAAAAGTTTATATTTTAGCCTAATCCGCAAGAAGACCCACGCCTAGTTGTCCTCAGAGCGTGGTGAATCCGCAGTTGACACTCCCCAGCAACTGGCTCTGCTAGCTTAGAACTCAATGATGCTGGTACGGAACTGACTTACAGTATTAACGTTTTTGGTGTTGACTTTAGCCAGCTAGCCGATGTACCAAGTCCTGCAAATGCTCTAGATGTTGCTACCTTGCTCCATTTTCACCAAGCTCCCCGTGGGGAAAATGGTCCGGTAGTCTTTGGTATTTTTGGTCCGGATCAGGATAATGATGACCGCACGGTTACCTTGAACTCCGATGGCTCAACCACTATCTCAGGAATTTGGGTTCTTGATGATCCTGCCAGTACTTCCTTGAGTAGACCTCTTGCAAAAATAAATATCAAATCAAAATCTATCCCTTTTGCCTTTTGCCTTTTGCCTTTTGCCTTGTCAACACCCACGGTTTATGAGACTTATGCAAGAGGTCTAGTGATATTGCTCCTGGACTGCTGGCTACTGCTGCTGGTGCAGATACCGTACTCTATTTCAATCTTCACTCAGAAAATGACCCAGCAGGGATAATTAGAGGACAAATCATTGCTACCCCTGTCTCCGAACCCTTTTCAGTATTAGGGTTACTAGCGGTGGGAGTCATTGGTGCAGGTTCAGCCATCAAGAGAAAGCTAGTAAGCTAGTACTCTGTACTAGTACTGTGTCAATTTAGTTTTTAGGGTTAGGTGTTAGGGGTTAGGTTAATGGTTAATGGTGCTTGGTTAATGGTTAATGGTATTAGAAATAATGTTAGGTTAATAGTGTTAGGTTATAGTATTTAAACCCTAATCCCTAATCCCTAATCAGGAAACGTAAAAGTCTAGTTACCCCGTCAATTTAATCGATGGTTAAAATCATCAGCCGCAAATCCTTAGGTACTCAACCTGTCTATGATATTGGTGTCAAGAGTGACCATAATTTTATTTTGGCAAACGGTCTTGTCGCTTCCAATTGCTTCAACAAATCTCACTCCACCGCCTATGGCTATGTAACCTATCAAACTGCCTATCTCAAGGCGAATTACCCAGTTGAATATATGGCAGCGCTGCTGACAGCGAGTAGTAACAGCACGGACAAGATACAGAAATATATTGCTACTTGCTCAACCATGGGGATTGAGATTTTGCCACCGGATATCAATCGTTCTGATTTTGATTTTACCCCAATCTCTAATAGTATATTGTTCGGGTTTTCAGCAATCCGGAATTTGGGACACGGAGCAATTAATTGTATTATCAAGGCTCGGGAGACTGGTGGTGAGTTTAAGGCTTTGGCAGATTTATGCGATCGCGTGGATTTGCGCACCCTTAACCGCCGTGGTTTGGAAGCATTGATTTACTGTGGTGCCTTTGATAGCATTCAGCCCAACCGCCAGCAA
>NZ_JAAHHE010000255.1:0-8748 GCF_010692525.1 Moorena sp. SIO3B2 | reverse complement strand
TTATTGATGTTAATCTCAATGGTATTTATCGTACGATCAAGTTTTGTTTACCAGGAATGATCGAACGCAAGTGGGGTCGCATTATCAACATTGCTTCTACTGCTGCCTCAGTTGGTAATCCTAATGTTCCTGCCTATTGTGCTTCTAAAGCAGCAGTGGTTGGGCTAACTCGTTGTGTGGCTTTAGAAGGAGCGCCTCATGGGGTATCCTGCAATGCCATTAGTCCGGGTTGGGTAGAAACGGAGCTTGGCAAAAACGCGATGAGAGAGTTTGCTGAATCTGAAGGTCGAAGTTTTGCGGAATATTTTGAAGAAGTTAAGCAGAGCTACCCCCAGAAAAGGATCATACAGCCTCAAGAAATTGGCGAACTAGCTGCTTTCCTCTGCCGAGATGAAGCAGTTGGTATGACAATGCAGGAGCTAACTGTATCTGCGGGGTCTCTATGGTAATAAAAAGAATTGGTAATTGCTGCCCACCATATTAAAGCCCTACAAGCAGTTCAACCCAACGGACCCTATCTACTAGGTGGTCATTCTTTCGGGGGAAAAGTCGCATTTGAGATGGCTCAACAATTACGGAATCAAGGACAGGAAGTATCTTTGCTGGCCATTATGGAATTCATATAAAATCCGGATAATTAATCATCACAAAAGTCTAAGGTGTTAGGTGGCAGGTGGTAGGTGGCAGGTGGCAGGTGGCACGGAACTGAAAAATACTGTTCAATCAGGGTTTTTGCGATTAGATGAATAATCAGCCCTTTTACCATTACCCTAAAACCTAAAACCATTACCCCGATGTATTGAGTCTTCAACCGGACATGATATCAGGTAGAGGTTCCGGCTCCAGAAAAAGATGCAGCTCAATGGGATAATATAGCAGTCGCCAGCGATGCAGCGCGGTCTTGGGGGTTTCCCCCATGAGCGACTGCATCAAGACAGGGCAGTTAGGACATGACAAAAGTCTCAAACCTAAGTAAGCGCAAGAGTTTGACTTCTGACTTCTGACTTGCGGACTTCTGACTTCTGCTATACCAAGTCCATAACCAACCTAGCCAGTATTTACGAAAGCATTTTGGGTCAAAACCTCAAGATTTCGCCAAAAATACTTCAGTCTCTAGATGGGGATGAACAACTGAGCTATCTCCTGGAACAATTGCAAAAGTCTGGACAGATGTTGAGTCAAACTGAGTTGAAGCGAATTCTGGCAGTTTACAAGGCTAATACTGAAGCCAGTGCTGGCTATCTACCCCAGAAGATTGATTCAATTCCGATTAACTTCTTCCGAGCCAGTGAGGTTGGTGCTTTAGGGAATTATTTACCAAAAAGTTTGGGTTTAAAGCCCCGTCCTTCTAGGACGGCTTTTTATTTTTGAGTCTGCCCGGATATTTGTCGCCAAATGGTGTAAGATAAAATAGTAACGGAGGAGGTCGATATCCGGTGACCATAATTGAGTTCAAAGCCTACGGTAAAGAAAGTCAGTACTCTGCAATAGATGAGGCTATTCGGACAGTCAAATTCATTCGCAATTCTTGCATTAGATTATGGATGGACAATAAAGGGACTGGGAAGTATGACCTTAGCAAGTATTGCAAAACACTGGCCAAACAATTCCCTTTTGCTAATGAACTGAACTCAACCGCGCGACAGGCAGCGTCTGAGCGTGCATGGTCATCGATTGTCCGATTTTATGACAATTGTAAGAAGAAGGTACCAGGAAAGAAAGGTTTTCCTAGATTCCAAAAACATTGTCGCTCTGTAGAGTACAAGCAATCTGGATGGAAACTTTCACCTGACAAGAAGTCTATAACCTTCAGGGACAAAAAAGGCATAGGAAAGCTCAAACTCAAAGGAAAATGGGACTTGTGGCGCTTTGATATAAAGCAAATCAAACGAGTTCGCATTGTAAAAAGAGCTGATGGCTACTATGTTCAGTTTTGTGTTGCAGTTGATGTGAAAGAGGAACTAGCCCCCTCTAAAAGGACTATAGGATTAGATGTAGGTCTAAAAGAGTTCTATACTGACTCTGATGGAAATACTGAACCTAACCCTAGATTTTATCGCAAAGGCGAAAAGCGACTAAAATTTTATCAACGTCGAGTTTCTCGGAAAAAGAAAGGTTCAACTAACCGCAAGAAAGCCATCAATAGACTAGGTAGGCATCACCTTAAAATAAGTAGGCAGCGTGAAGAACATGCCAAGAGACTGGCACGTTGCGTAATCCGGTCTAACGATCTGGTCGCCTATGAAGATTTAAGGGTAAATAACCTGGTTAAAAACCATTGTCTTGCCAAGTCTATTAATGATGCAGGTTGGTATCAATTTAGGAAATGGTTAGAGCATTTTGGAATTAAGTTTGGCAGGGTCACGGTTGCAGTGAATCCTGCCTATACCAGCCAAAATTGCTCCGAGTGCGGTGAAACAGTGAAGAAGTCATTGTCAACTAGGACTCACGTCTGTAAGTGTGGTTGCAAGTTAGACAGAGACCATAACGCCGCAATCAACATACTCCAACAAGCCTTGGGTACGGTGGGGCACACCGGAACCTGGGTCATAGACCCGTTCGCGTAGCGTCGGGTTCCCCGAAACGCTTCAGGAGATTTAGCCTCTACTGTTCTTGGTTCCGGCCAGGTTCAGCAAGCCGAATCGTTGAGTGAAGAATCCCCGTCCTTATAGGGCGGGGAGTGTCAACTAATCAGGAAATGACTCTAGAAGATCCAACTTGGGGGTGGAGCCAGATTGCGACCCAATCCTTAGAGTGTCATATTCCGGAAACCATTTCACTATGATTATGGAGCCTCACGTTCGGATTTTAGCTCAACAGCTCAAAGCTGAGCGGGATAAGTAAACTAAGAACGGAAGTTCCCCCAAGCAGAATGAATATTATCCCAATGTAGCCGGAATTGATATAATTTGTGATCACGTTCGGTCAAAAAAACAGGAGAAAAAGAATGTCAAAAGCACAGGATATATTTGGCTATCAAAGCTTAAGCCAAGAAAAACCTCATAAAAAAGAGTTATCTAGGGTAGATCGGTTTGCGAGTATTGAGATTCGCCAAGAGCGCGGGGATATTCCCACACCAGTTTGGGAAACTCTCCTCAAAAGCAGCTACAAACAGCATTGGAAAGATTTACATATTCAGAAAAGCGCCATGGAAATGGTTATTTATCCGATGCTAATGTACGAACTACGACCAAAAACAATTATCGAAATTGGTGCATTTAACGGTGGAAGTGCAGTTTGGCTAGCAGACAATTTGCAGTTGTTTGGGATTGAAGGTCAGATCTACTCGGTTGATATAAATCTATCTTTTTTAGATGAAAAAGCTAAAAAAGACGAGCGCATTCATTTTTTAGAAGGAGATTCCTACAAAATTGATGAAGTATTTCCTGCCGAGATGCTTTCTGGACTTCCCCACCCTTGGTTGGTAATAGAAGATGCTCACTTCAATATAGTTGGAATCCTTGAATATTTTCACCAAAAAGGTTTACAGACAGGAGATTACTTGATCGTTGAGGATACTAACTTATACGGTTGGGAATATTGGAATGAAAGTTTTAATGATGAAGATAATGGAGAGGCAAAACAAGAAAAAAATAATTGTGTTAAAGATTTTTTGCTAAAGTATACAAACGATTATCGAATTGATACTTACTATCAAGATTTATTTGGTTACAATGGTTCAAAGTGTTGGAATTCAATTATGAAAAGAGTCTAAACAGCATGATAAAAAGCCAGAGCTATCCTGGTTTTATGAGGGGGGATAGTATAACTAATTCATGACTAAAAACACAAGTTGCTAGTTATATACCTAATCTTTTGAGATCCCCCGTTGGTCCCCCTATAGCCCTTCGGGCATACGCCAAGGGCGTAGAACAAGGGGACTTAGGTGTGTGTTAACACTTAACCTTTGTATAACGTTTATAGGGCTCATGAGGTACACATTATTTTTTATCTCTTCCCTCTTCCCTGCTCCCTGCTCCCTGCTCCCTGCTCCCTGCTCCCTAAAAACCAGAAATTTGTACCTCACAAGTCGTAGAATTGCTATAACTAGCAACTTACGTTAAAACCTCTCTTAAGAATGTAGAAAATAGTGTTCAGTAAAAGTATGAGCAAAAAAACAGATACGGTACATTGGGTATACAGTTCTCAAAACAATCAAGAATTAGCCGAAAGGTATGATGTATGGGCTAAGGAGTATGAGCAAGATTTGTTGCCTGAAAACTATACCGGACCCGAACCCGCCGTCGAGGTTTTGGTCAAGTATCTTTCTAAAGAAGCCAAGATATTAGATGCTGGGGCGGGAACTGGGCTAGTCGGGCAAGTTCTTCATCAGCGCGGATATGGCAATCTAGAGGCAATGGATATTTCAGCAGGGATGCTGGAAGAAGCGAGAAAAAAGAACGTTTACATCGCACTTCACCAAGGAATATTGGGCGAACCTTTAGCCTTGGCAACGGACACCTTTGATGGGATTATTAGCGTCGGAACGTTCACATTAGGCCATGCTCCCAGCAGTGGTTTTGATGAACTAATTCGTATTACTAAGCCAGGGGGATATATCATTTTTACTATTCGTCCCGATTATTACCAGAATAGTGATTTTAAAGACAAGCAAGCAGCCCTAGAAGCTGCTGGGAAGTGGAAGTTAGTTGAAAAAGGAGAGCCATTTGCTAACCTACCGGAAGCCGAACCAGATATTTATTTACAAGTCTGGGCCTATAAAGTTTGCTAGTTATTAGGCTCGAACTCTAAGCAACAGAAAAACAAATGTTGAAATTAGACTATAAAGAGTTAATTCAAAGCGATCGCTTCCTAACCCTTGACGGGAAGCGTTTTCATTACATCTGGTTATATGACCATTGTTTGTGTCCTCGGTGTTATCATCCTAGTTCGTTTCAGAAAATTAACGATCTCAGCGATCGCCTAGAACTGCCAAAACCCAAATCCGTGCAGTTCCAAGATGAAAAACTCATCATTGACTGGGATGAAGACCCTCCCCACCGCAGTATTTTTCCCCGATCTTGGCTCCTGAGTCGTGCCTACGACCCCAAACCGGAACCTAGGTTATCTCCTAGGGAAAAGCAACTTTGGGACAAAGCTTGGTTAGATGCCAATCCACCAGAGTGGTGTGAATATAGTAATGGTTCTTTTGAATTCTGGATGAATCAACTTTCTACCCTAGGGTTTACCCTATTGCGAAAAATGCCTTGGGAGAAGTTAGAGACTTTCGTCTCTTCCATTGGACCAATTTACTATCTAGCTCAATACGGACGCTACTCCACAGTTAAGGCTATCCCAAATGGTCAAGACTTGTCTCTCTCAGCAGCGGGTAATGCCTTATCACCCCATACCGATATCACCTTCTTGCCTACCCCACCCATTGTCCAACTACTCTATTGTGTAGAAAATGAAGCCTGTGGGGGTGAGTCCACCGTAGTAGACGGTTTTCGTGTGGCTCAGGATTTTCGTCAAGATCATCCCCACTACTTTGAAATTTTAACTCAAACCCCTGTCACCTTTTGGCAACTTTACCAGGACTGGGATTATTATGTTTCCCAGACAAAGCCAATTATCAAACTAAACGACACTGAGGAAGTAACTAACATATTCTTCAGCCACAAAAATTTGGGATTAGATTTACCATTCGAGCAGATGGAAAGCTTTTATGAAGCTTACTATGGATTCTTTCGCTACCTAAAAAAACCGGCTTACGAATACTGTTTTCGGATGCAACCTGGAGACTGCTTGTTAGTGCAGAATTTCCGAATTCTACACGGACGTAAAGCTTTTGACGCCAGTTCTGGCTCTAGACACCTGGAAACAGCATATATGGATTGGAACTACTTTGCAGGACGACAGAATTTCCACCAGGTTCAGTCTTTTTACAGATAAGCAATAGGATTATGGGATTATGACTATCACGGGTTACACAAGAATGGATACCCTGACTAAGGAACAGTGGGATTTTACGAATCAATGTTTTGAAGAACTTGTAAACAGTCTGACAGACCGGATTGTTAAAACATTGCTAGACTTGCGCGGTCATAAGATGGGAAGTCAAGTAGACCGCTTAGAACATTGCTTACAAACAGCCACTCGGGCATTCCGGGATGGTGCTGATGAAGAAATGGTTGTTTGTGCCCTGCTACACGATATTGGTGATGACCTCGCGCCCTACAATCACGGTCAAGTGGCCGCCGCGATTTTACGGCCTTATGTGTCTCCGGAAAATGCCTGGATGATAGAACATCACGAAGTGTTTCAAGGCTATTACTTTCAGCACTTTATTGGTGGCGATCGCCATGAGCGCAACAAGTTCAAAGGTCATCCCGCTTTTGAGCAAACCATTATTTTCTGCGATCGCTGGGATCAATTATCTTTTGACTCTAATTATGACACCATGTCTCTGTCTGATTTCCGACCGATGCTCGATTCGATTTTCAGTCGCCAACCCAGGATTTAGCATAAAAAGGATTGCCAATAAAGTTGTTAAAACAATAATTATGGATTATAAAACTGTTATCCAAGAAAAACAACACCATAATCAACGGTTAAAACCCAACCGATTCGCTAAAATCTCAGAACGAACAGATCGATGCGATATTCCTGTTGAAGCTTGGATTCCTCTGCTGGAAAATGCCATGTTACAGACTTGGAAAGGGATAATTCTGAATAAGTCCGTAACCGAAATTGGGGTTTACCCTATATTAATCCACGAACTCCAACCAAAAACGATTATCGAACTTGGTGCATTTAACGGAGGAAGTGCCATTTGGTTGGCGGATCATTTGGAACTATTTGGCATAAAAGGTAGAGTCTATTCGATGGATATCGATCTCTCCCTTTTAGACGAGGTAGCAAAACAAGACTCTCGGGTGCATTTTTTGCAGGGAGATTCCAATGACTTGGCTGCTACCTTTCCTAGTCAAATGCTTTGGGATCTGCCTCATCCTTGGTTGCTGATTGAAGACTCCCACGTCAATCTGGTTGGTATCCTAGAATATTTTCATCAAAATGGCTTTCAGAGTGGAGACTACTTAATTGTCGAGGACACGAGCCAATCAATGTGGGATTATTGGCGCAAACACTGGGATGATGCTGCCGAAGTTGAGGAAGGAGCGCGGAAACTGAAGGATTTGAGGGATTGGTTGCAAAACCACGAAGACGAGTATCTGATAGATACCTACTATCAGGATATGTACGGCTACAACGGGTCAAAAAACTGGAATTCTATTCTCAAAAGAGTTTGAATTCAAAGGTGTCAGTCCAGTAGGGTGAATTAATAACATACCCTACTAGTTATAACGTTTCCAGTCCAGCTTGGCGGAAGTCCTGCCAGTAAATCTAGCAGCTGATCTGCCCCCAGAGCGATCACCCTATTATCCCTTACTCCCGTTAAGTAACCACTACCTTAATTGCTGATAAGCCACCGTCACTAGTCAAGTAAACCGGCAAAATCAAAGTTTTATTGCGCAGAATAATTTTTGAAACCAAAATGCTTGATAATGAACTTCACGAATTTAACAGACTTAACTCAAGTTCACATCTACTACCGGATTCACTATGTCCTTACCCAACTTGATCGACAAGTCAATAGCTTCTGACCAACTCCAATTAACCCATCGGCCTCGACGTCTGCGCCGTACAGCAGCCTTTCGTCGGATGGTCCAAGAGACTCAACTGACGGTTAATGACCTGATTTATCCAGTATTTGTGATGGAAGGTCAGGGTCTAAAACCAGAGGTTAAGTCCATGCCAGGGTGTTACCGCTATTCTCTGGACTTATTGCTCAAAGAAGTAACCGAGGCATTTGAACTGGGGATTAATGCGATCGCACTTTTCCCCCTCATTCCCCAGGACTTGAAAGATGCTACCGGTACTGAAAGCTACAACCCTGATGGATTAATCCAACGCACCATCAGAGCAATTAAGCAAGAAGTTCCAGAGCTGATGGTAATTACCGATGTTGCCCTTGATCCCTTTTCCAGTGATGGTCATGATGGCATTGTCACCGAAGATGGCACTATCCTAAATGACGCCACCGTGGAAGTGTTGATAAAAATGGCCCTATCTCAAGCTGCAGCTGGGGCAGATATGGTTGCACCTTCCGACATGATGGATGGACGCATTGGTGCAATTCGTAAAGCTCTAGATGGTGAGGGCTACACTGATGTCGGAATTCTGGCCTATTCCGCTAAATACGCCTCCGCTTATTATGGTCCATTCCGGGATGCCCTAGATTCAGCTCCTAAATTTGGTGACAAAAAGACTTACCAAATGGATCCCGCTAACGCCCTTGAAGCCCTAAAAGAAATTGATTTAGATATCTCAGAAGGGGCAGACATGGTGATGGTTAAGCCAGCTTTAGCCTATATGGATGTTATCCACCGGGTTAGACAGCATACTAATTTACCCGTTGCTGCGTACAACGTTAGTGGTGAGTACGCCATGATTAAAGCAGCCGGTCAGAATGGTTGGATTGATGAGAAAAAAGTCATGATGGAAACCCTGACTAGCATGAAGCGGGCTGGTGCTGACTTAATATTGACCTATTTTGCCAAAGAAGTAGCTACAATCCTGCAGTAAGGAATTGAACCGTAGTTAGCGGTCAGCGGTCAGTTATCAGCGGTCAGTTATCAGCGGTCAGCGGTCAGCGGTCAGCCGTTGGCCTTTGGTTGATAGCTGATAGCTGTTCGCACCTCAAGCAGCGTGGCCATTCGCGTAGCGTGGCCAACGGCCAAGGCCAAG
>NZ_JAAHHE010000254.1:0-8761 GCF_010692525.1 Moorena sp. SIO3B2 | reverse complement strand
CTGCTCGGTTGGTGGGATAGTGTTCAGTCCGTGAGCAGCTCGCATATACTCGTCAATTAACTGCATAGTGGCGTCAGCAGTACTTGGGGAACACACCGGATAAGTACTAAATTCATAGTTCGCGCAGTCTACCCAGTACTCGTTATCGGGTAGGGAAATGTTGATAGCAGCAAGCTCTAGCAACCCACAACACAAATCACTGGAAACTCCCAATAAATTGGTACGGACTCGCTGATGCATTATGCGGTGAGCAAACCAGTAACCGTTGATGGTCTTATGAGCTACAAAGCGCTGACACATGGAATGGGCGAGAAGAAACCGGTCATTATGAAGCAACCAATCCAACCAATCACTACCAGGCAGCTCTTCAGTAGTCATTGGGATGAGGATTCGGTACGGCGGCTCGGCCAAGTTCAATGTATCGAAAAATGCGACCGGGGTACAGTGAGGGGTCATAAAAAGAAAACAGCGACACCTAGGAAGGATTCTACAGGATGGTATTCCAATGCAAAGGCAAGCCCGTAACCACTCTTAAAGCTAAAATGGGTATATGAACCAGCTAATTGGCCGGGTACGGCCAATGATAGCCAAAAAGAGGACATGAATCAGACCATCTTGACCACACACATCAAAAATTCACAAACTAAATAGTCAATACTTAGAACCAGGGAAGAGTAGGGGACAGGTAGAGGATAGGGTAATGGGATGGTTATGACACCTTGTTGATTCACAATGTCATTAGAACATCAAATACCCAAAACCGACTAAAATACGCTTAATCTCGTCATGAGATGTCAACTATAAGACCAAGTACTCAGTCACGGAAATTAAGCGGATGCTTCGCGGCCAAAATATGGGGTTGGCGTGCATCAAATCCCCATATATTAGCGGCGTTCACGCCAACAAAAACACACATACCCATATTTTATGCGGGTTTCAGAAGTCGATTTTCCCGCAGTCAAGCTTGTTTTTTTGAACTGATATTGTGAGTGCGCTAATTTAGTGGTTTTTGACATGGCTTAAATCACCGGTCTAATAACCCATTAACACCATTGGTTTGTGTGGATTAGAGTACTACTAACTACCATCAAGCGTTTTCAATAGTTGGAATTATTGATATCCATTTCATTGATACCGGTAATTGGTGTTAATGGGGTAAATGTGTTATCATGGTGTCAGTATTGGCTTTTGACTGGTACACCCCTAGTTTTGTTAGCACATGCAAAATGTGAATATTTGACAAGTTTTCGGTTTGTGTTTCTTGTTAGCAGTGAGTTCCAAAAATGCATGTGCTAACTTTTATTGATGGTTTATCTAGATTTGATTACTCTTCACTGTTATCATTTTTACCAGTAACCAATTTGCGACCATAACGAATATCTAAGTTGGCTCTGACCATTAGCAAGCATTGCAATTCTGGATGTTCTTCGTAATGTCGTGCTGCATGGTAGTACTTGTGTTCTTTGATGGTTGACTTGAAATTGCGATTACCAGTACGGATGGCTGCGTCAATCGAATTTGTCATCAGTTGATAATTGATAGTCCCATCATCATTAGTGAAAAATGTTTCGTATGATTGACCATACTTGTTGATGAGGTATTTCTGTTCACGCTCCCAACTTTTCATTTGGTCATGGGTTTGAAATGTGAATTGTGATAAGCTACATTCTCGCAACAGACGAGCCGACTCAACTGTGCATCCGGGGAATGCTTGAGAATTTTTCCAAGATGTCAGATAATTTTTCTTGTATTCGCTTGGTTTCAGTATCTTACGGAACAGATAAGTTTTTGCACGCTTAACACTGTATGGTGTCTCGTGTAGACTATCTAAGAATGTTTCGGATGGTAGATATTCGTTAGTTAAGCTTTGCAACTCATCACCATTCATGGTTTCGGCTTGACATTCATTATCTCGGTATGAGCGCATTTTTGTGGTGACTTTTTCATCGCCAATTTGAAACTTGTAGTTAGCTGAGCCGTGGAATGTGCCAGATGTGCATATTGACTTGATTTCAAATTCAAACTTGTTGACTACTGAAACTGTTGGAAATGTGTTTCGTATGTGTGTTGCCACTTGCTTAGCTACCATGTTTTCCAAGTCCTTACCGGTCATCATTCCATTTTCAGTTTTGGCGATGACTGTCATTTGACCGTCTTGTTGAACCGTTCCGAGTTCGATGTCGTGTTCTTTAAAGAGACTTCCAAAATTTAGCGTTTTTGTTTTTCCCGATGTGTATGCTTCCACTAATGCTTCAGCGGTAAGTTTTCGACTTGCTTTTTTATGAATGACGTTATCTAACTCGAAAGCGCATCCATCAGTAATGGTCTGAAAACCGTTCAGTGATTTTTCCATATACCATGCCATAGCTCGGGCGCGTGCTGTGATGTTATTGCCAACAACTACATTACCAATGGCGAAAAATGGCGAAACCATAATCCCGTAGATTGTATTAATGATTAGCTTATACAGAGAGTTCCATGGTTTCTTATTCGCTATTTTCTTGCTATATTGGTTCCGGAGTTTGAGCAGTTTATCAACTAACAATTCTCCAAGATTCACACTAGTCCATGCATAACACTCTTGTTCAGTCTTAATGATTTTAGACTTCTTGCGTTGGTTTACAGCGTTGGTGGTGTTTTTACCAGTATGATTAGCTCTTCGTTTTAGTAGTTCTTCTAAAGTATCAACACGTTCGCATCTCGGATAATAAGTAGCAGTCACTATGTAGAGATTATCAAGTAGCTCAGCTTTCTGCTTTACCGAGCATACATTCTCTAACCATTCAATAAAGTCTTCAGTAATGACTGCCAGTTTGACGTCTCGTGTGAATATTTTGGTAGTTCCGATGTTGTCTTCAGTCCACCATTCAGTGGCTTCTAAGTCTGTATCAGTTGGTATATTTCCAGGATTTCGTGGTGGTATCCATGAGATGAGATTATCTTGGACATGTTTCAGTTCGTAACCATCAGCTAAAGACACTCGTGCCATCCATAATCCGGGCACCAGATTTTTTCGATACTTTCTCAGAAACTGTTTTAGTGATAAGTACTGATTGCATTTAGATTTAATGGTATAGTCTATCACCATCGGACGGCCAAGTGGAAATTCTTGATGTCGTAACCCGTTCCCATAGCATCCACTAATATCTGCATCAGCTATTAGTTTGTTACTAGTAACTGTAGTTGGTCGATTATTTCGACACCGTCCGCCATCTACTTTGGCGTTATAAACACTGGTGAGCTGTCTGAACTGTTTGAAGTGTGCCGCAGTTCCGTATTCGCAAAGTTCTAGTAATGTCTTTTTCTGTTTTGGATCCAGTCCGTAGCGCTCGAGAAGTTTACTGGTTAAAATGTTGTTGACCGTTGCGCCAATGGTAAGCCGGGGATTTTCAAAGTACTCCTCAATACCAAGCGCTTTATAGATTTCAAAGAAGCGTTGACCATTTCCAATCAATGCGTCGTAGTTGTATAGGTCACCAAGTGCATAGTTGTCGAAGTCTTCTGGGCGTTCAGAGTAAATGATGTCCATGTGTGCTTTATCTTTGGCTGTAATGATGTCTTTATATGGTAATTCTACTCCAGATGTCTCACAGAACGTTTTGTAATTTGACTTTCCATGAACTGCACACGTATCAAATAACTTGATAGCTACTTGGCGCTTACTTCCGTTGATTTCTAAAACCCATGGCATCTTGATGTACTGTGTTGGGATTTCACGACCGCTTGGCATCTCTGCTGTTAGCCGCCGGTTCATTGTGATATTTCCAGTATTTTCGTCATTGTTATAGACTGCATAGTTGACATCTGCTTGAAATTCACCAGTTACCATCCGGTAGAGCTCAGCTAGCAAGAAAAATCCATAGAGGTCGAAGCGGATTATGGGTAGTTTTTCATCTGTCTCTAGCCGGGATAGTTTGAAGTCATAACCGAATGATTGAAGATAATCTACTGGTGAGAAGCCACTGGTGAATATTGGGTGTCGAGCGATGTTTGTGATGTCTGGATGAGCAAATATCTTGCCAGTTGGCTCGTCAATAAATCTGAGCTGATTAGTAATGGTTTTGTTGATGACTTCTGATGGTTTTGGGTCTATAATATTTAGTAAGTACTCCGTGAACTCGGTATCAATTTCCATCGGACAAACTATAGTTTCGTGATTGTGAATGTCTTGCACATCAACCGGTCGTTGATACGTGCACTGTTTACCAATTGCGTAGAAGTGTGCTCTGTGATTTCGATATCGGGTTGTGGATCGAGACTGTGAAAATGTTCGCTTGATGTCTTTGACGGTAGCGCTCTTTGCTCCGCCTAAGTCCTTCCCAGTGACCTTCAAACTCATGGGTAGATGCTCCTGATGTTCATTTTCTGAAAGTCTGTGTGCGTCAGCGGATTCTGTAGCGGTTTCGCTGATGTGCATATTATGTGTATCGAATGCACATGTGCTTTGTAAGCTCTGCTGATATTGTGATTTTGGTTCAGTCTTCATACAATTAAACCATTGAATTATTTTTAGGTCAGGGAACCCGTTTAAGCTCTCCTGACCTTTTTATTATTTACACATAACTAAATATCTTGTCAAGTCCTTTCACAGTAATGCTTTTAGCGATTCTAATCTTCATTTATAAGTCTTTTTAATCGGTCAATTATTCACTATAAATTACTGCTAGTTTCCTAACAGCAAGTCCAAGACCATCTGATTCACGGGTCTTGTAGTATACCCAGTTCCGGTAATTACATTTCCAGGCTCAGGGGTTATCATTCCCAAAACCCCATTCTGGTAAAGCGTTGAACAGAAAAAAATTTCTCAGACATCCTTGGATGTCTGAGAAAATATTTTCGCTTGATTAGAGTCCATTATTTGAATCCCATTCTCACTGAATCCCCATGGATTTACTATGCTTCGAGCTGTGTAATATGTGTAGTATGTCATGGCTATAGTACCGATAAATCTTGTTACTTGCATCCATGAAAAAGTGGATGACTAGGAGGTGTTAACCCACCAAATCATCCACATGAGTCAACTAACTCAATTGTTTTATAAGATTATAGTCGTTTAACTATTTATAGATAGTTGAACCAACGAGCTTGTTGATGAAGACTTTCGTGAGTACTGGGTCGCACTCCGGGTTTTCTAGCACTTCGTTCACGAGAGTCTCGGTCAATGGGCGGTCGAATGACCACCACGTCTCTACTTCAGCGATTACCGCTTCTTTGACTTTTGGATCTGGTTTATCCATAGAGCTTCTCCCGCCAGTACTTCAGACACCGGTAATCCATTGGTTCAGCAGAGTCCAAACAATTCAAAGATCCATACCATCCTGGTCTGAACTTTTCTTGCTTTTGGAATTTTGGGAGTGAAAACTTTCGGTCTACTGCTGGTGCCCATCCATCAGCCAACATTTTCAGCCCATCATTGTCTGATAGAAATCGAAACGTAATGGTACGACAATCAAACCGACTTTCAAACTCAAAAATCTCAATTTCGATGTACGGTGTTTCAAACATTTGCTACAATCCAAAAAGACAACCACCAAAGTCCGACTATGAAATAAAGTCGGATTATTTCTAGTTCAAACTCCACGTCACTATTCACCTCTGACTTTTCAAGATTTTGATTGACTATTTCGTTGAGCAATTCTTAGACGCTCCCATTCTTGGTCTTCTAGTTCACTCCACCGGTCAACTTGGTCTTGATTCATGCCAGTTGCAAATTCAATCCTCTCAGCACAGCCACGAAACCATATACAATCGGAAATATTTCTGTGAATTTTCTGCTGTCGAACCGGATGACTTGCTGCATTACGAATTAAATCATCGCTCATTCCTTCTCTCCAATTAACTTCTGAAATTCCGCTTTCCCGGCTTGATAACGACTCCCGGTGTACCCGAGAACATTTTTGATTACGTACGTTGGGCTTTTGGTCTGAGCCAGTTCAGCCAGCGCTTTCCCCAAGATTTCAGAGTCTTCGGAACTCTCTGAAATTCGGTTCAAGTCATTTCCAGCGGCGGTTTCAGCGATTTCCCAGGTCGAAATCGGTAACTGGCGTGTAACCTGGGTTAGCTCCCGGTACGTTGGTAGCTGCACCGGGTCATCATCTAGTAGTGCGTGCGTACTATCGGACTTGAGCCAGTCCACCAACTGGTCGTCTTTGAGCTTACCGGCATGCTTAACCGCGAGCTTCCCAAGTCGTAACTTGCTGAAATTAGCAGCTATACCACCCTTTCCCTCAAGCCCCCATGCTGCGACCTGGTCGTACTGGGATAGAAGTATCAAAAAGCGTCTGGCTTTCCGACCACGACGGGCGTGTCTCTCCAGCCACTCTGATGCGTTTGAGCATTTTTGAACGAGTTCCGGAAATTCTTCTGCAATCAAAACCCGGTCACTTCCAGCTAATGCTGAATCCCCACGCTCTGCCCGGATTTCAATCTGGTGGGTTAAGTCTTTCAAATCAGCAGCCATCGACTGATTTATGGAATCGAAATCTTCAGCTTGACCGACTACTTGTAACCCACGCCACGAGTCTGGAGAGCCCTCGCATTCGTATACGATTACCTGTCCTCCGACTTGGTATGACAACCATTGAGCGAGTGTTGATTTTCCGGAGCCAGTAGCTCCGATAATCATCAACTGTTTAGACTGAATTTCTGTTAGTAAATCGACGGGGGAAATGACTGAAGCCCCGTCGTGTAAACGTAGGTTATAAACGCTAATGTCATCAAAACCACCGTCATACGGGAGTTTGTCATAAACGGTGATGAGTTTATCATAAGACTTGCCAGCCATAACCGACAAGTCAAGTGATAAGCGGGATAGAGACTTCCACATCCAGATTGCGACCCGTAGAGTGACTATCACTAAACGACAGGCAAACCACAATCCGTAATCTAGTAACTTACTGGTTATTTTGAGTGGCATTGCCACCCACTTACCGCCCATTTAGACACCCCACTCGAAATGCAGTGTACTCATTTTTGATAGCTTCAAGCTTTGCATTGAGTCGGATAATTTCAAAGTATGAGAAACAATGCATAGCGAGAGCTATTACGGCGAGTAGTGCAAAGAAACTACGATTTTCCATAGCACTACCCTAGATACATACGGTAACAACGACCGGTGGCAATACCGGTTTGGTTCTTCTGAGTTTTGATGTCTATGAATGCAGACTTACTTGACTTGATTTTGGGAAAACTGCCATCGGGAGACAGTGAGAATGTGCTGAATGTTGGTAGTAGTTGCCACTCAGTTGGTGCGCTGTCGCAGTGACCAGTTACGGTCACCGCTGTCATATCAGATAGACTAGATGCAGACTCTAAAGAACGGCTAGGAGTACGTTTCCTGCCTCTGTTGAAGTGGGTGCGAGTACCAGTCGCACCTGCTTCGTCACCTATAGATGGACTTGTCATTGAATGTTTATTGTATTGTCATCAACCATATAAACACAATACACGGAACATACAATAAATGTCAAGGCCAAAATTAAAAGCACTCACTTTCAAAATGCCTGAGTACGAATTTCAAGCACTTGAAGACTTCTGTACACTGTCACACAGAGGAAAAACTGATGTACTCAGAGAACTGGTTCGTTCTCTTCCGACTTATCGCGACCCTGTAGCTCAAGCCATTGACGAAAACGTCTCAGATGCTCCCAGCGGGGAGAACCAGGCATAGCATCTTTTCCATGGGCGGTGAGATACTGCTCTATCAGGTCATTAGCCCCGTTGATTTTGTAATTTAGTTCCCGTAATTCTTGCGAGCCGGTCTTTTGGCCGGTTTCTTTTTGCCAATACAGTTCATCGGGGAGTGCCAGCTGATGGCCGATGTCTAGCAGACGACCATAATGTAGTTCCCCACTACTACCCAAGTACTTATTACGGAGTCGCCCGTTAACCCGACGCTGGACTTTCCAGTATGAATCACTGTGCTTGTAAGCGGTGTATGAGACATCAGCCCCATGCTTGAACCGGAACTTGGAGTTGGTTTTGAGCCATCCATACCAGTCTGAACCAGTCATTGTATAAGCGTCAGCTGGGATTTGGATGGTCCACTTACCATCCATGCAGTGGAGCAGTCCTTCGGTCACGGTGCTGGTACTAGTTCTTGTCATGGTCAATACATTTGTGTTGTAAGACTGTGTAAGACTATGCTAACATACTCGTGTAAGACTTTGTAAGACTCCAACAACATGGATATATTACTTTCAAGTTATTCTAAGTATATGAAAGACCATGAAGAGGTTACTATTGATATAGTGAAAAAGCACATGGAACACAACGCAGACCAATACATGCGTCACTGGGCAAGTTACAACTATGGAGATATTTGGATTACAAAACCTAACAATACCAAAGTGACTGAAATTGATTTTGAAAAATGGCGTGTAACCACAGAAATAATCTGGACATAGGAACGCTGTGATTCATATGACGAGGAAGATTCCGAAAATACAGAAGAACGTGAAATAGAAGTAACAAAAACAGAATTTACCGGTGAAATATATGTTCACCATCACAAATATTATGATGCAGATGGTGCTTACGATAAAGCATTAATTCTTGAAGAATTAGATATGGAAGATATAGACGGATATATCACAAATTCACTAACCACTGCTTAAACTTTTTCAAGCTATCCCACTGCTCGGTTGGTGGGATAGTGTTCAGTCCGTGAGCAGCTCGCATATACTCGTCAATTAACTGCATAGTGGCGTCAGCAGTACTTGGGGAACACACCGGATAAGTACTAAATTCATAGTTCGCGCAG
>NZ_JAAHHE010000253.1:0-8825 GCF_010692525.1 Moorena sp. SIO3B2 | reverse complement strand
ACCACTTCCTGGTGCTTATAGCGCTACGGAACCACACCGACCCCATCCCGAACTCGGAGGTGAAACGTAGCTGCGGCGAAGATAGTTGGTGGGTAGCTGCCTGCTAAAATAGCTCAGTGCCAGGATATATATTATTTTAATAATAGTTAATAGAAAAAGCCTCTTGTCTAAACTGGCAAGAGGCTTTTTCTATATCAAGCAACCAAAGAAATTAAAAGAGATTAAATCATTAGCATGGGTGTTGGGTTAACAAATAAGTAATAACTAATGACTAAAAGCAATAATTGATATTACTCCATGGAGCGATCAAAACTATAAATTTTCTGAGTCGTTAAATTCTCACACACTGAAGATGGTCGCTTAGTCAAGGGAAACTTCTCTCGGTCTAAGAGTATTTGTAAACTAGTCAGTGGATCGTGTCCAGAAGAGACTAGAAATTCCAGGCATCTTAGCTCAGGCCATTCAATCACGCTGTCTAAAATATTAGCGATCGCATTAACATAGGGATGGTCACTAGATTCGTACCAATCTAGTGCTGCTAGCTCAGGCTGATCAAACCCTAAGTGTACCATTAAAGCAGGTTTCTCAAAAACTGCGGACGCTACAGGTCGTGACTCCTCCTGCAATAATAAGTTCTGACTATGAGCTAGAGACCTTAGCTTTTCTAAACGCTGATAACGTTCTGTCACCTGCTGGGGCTGGTCTTGCCAATGAATCGCTACCGTAACTAAATAGGTCTGCAACAGCAAATGACCCAGCTTCTGTGCCTTAGTTGCCAGATAGCTAGAATTGTAGTCATTAGCTTCAATCAACAATGGTACCCGATCGACTACCTCCAATCCATAACCTTTTAAACCAGCGATTTTCCGAGGATTATTGGTAATCAAGCAAATTTTCTTAACTCCTAAATCATTGAGAATTTGTGCTCCCATGCCATAGTCTCGCAGGTCAGCCGGGAATCCCAAACGTTCATTTGCTTCTACGGTATCCAGTCCCATATCTTGCAAGGAATAAGCTTTCAACTTATTCACCAAACCAATCCCTCGGCCTTCTTGCCGCAAATAAACCACGACTCCCTCACTGGAATTCTCAATCATTTTCAGGGCAGCTTGTAGTTGCATTCGACAGTCACAGCGCAGAGAACCCAAGGCATCTCCCGTTAAACATTCTGAGTGCATCCGCACCATCACTTGATGGTCTTTGAACTGAGTCGGGTCTCCTTTTACAACGGCAACATGCTCCGAGTGATCTAACGTGTTGCGGTAAGCGTAAATCTGGAAATTCCCAAAATTACTGGGGAATTGGGCAACGGATTCTCGATAAACAAAGCGGTCATGTTTGAGGCGGTAACTGATTAAATCAGCAATACTGATAATTTTGAGTTGATGCTTATTGGCATACTCAATCAACTCTGGCAAGCGAGCCATGGAGCCATCAGCATTTTGAATTTCACAGATCACACCCGCTGGGTATAAACCTGCCAATCTTGATAAGTCAACCCCTGCTTCCGTATGACCAGCCCGCTTCAATACGCCTCCCTTTCTAGCACGGAGGGGAAAAATGTGACCAGGTCGTCGCAAATCACTGGGTTTGGTTACTGGGTTGATCGCAAACTGGATAGTACGAGCACGGTCTTCAGCGGAGATACCAGTGGTCACCCCTAAGTGGGGTGCTGCATCAATGCTCACGGTAAACGCTGTCTGGTTAGTGTCCGTGTTGTTACTCACCATTAGGGGAAGGTCTAGAGCATCCAAGCGCTCCCCTGTCATCGCCAGACAAATCAACCCTCGTGCTTCCACTGCCATGAAATTAATCATGTCAGGGGTAGCAAATTGTGCAGCACAAATTAGGTCTCCTTCGTTTTCCCGATTTTCATCATCAACCACCACCACTGGTTGACCTGATTTCAGGTCTGCCAGAGCATCATCAATGCTATCAAACTTATACACATCAGTTTTGGGTGATTCCACTTGCTTGCTGCTTTTGTTTAATTATTGAATGGGCTTGAAATCAATGGGAGAATGATTATAGCTCATTTTCCCAAGTTTGACACTTGACATGAGGTGAGATGGGTGCATCTCAATGCCTGAAATTAGGCAAAAATTGCCCCGAAAATTCCCACACTTCCCACACTCCCCCCCCTCCCCACACTTCCTTTTTTACAAATATTCGATGCACCCGGTTAGATGTTCTTGGTTTCTAGTATAGTCTATCGAAGTTCGGCTGCTGGCTTGGTAGATAGACCAGGCTTTTAATCACCAGAAGCAGGTTCCGATGTCAGCGCCTTGTGATTTGGAAAATCACGTAAGCATTCAGCCGTCAGGTATCAGCTAAGGCGCTACAGATGGTGCTACAGATGGTGCTTTTGAATGAAACAGGTAAGTATTCGTTTAATATCAGTTCCCTCCCCTGAGCGAGGAATTTATAGTCTTTGGCTTTGAGTCCGTTGAACTGGTCAGCCGGATAGCTTGTTTTAAGCTGACCGCTAAGGGCTGATAGCTGAATGCTTACGAAATCACAACTGGTCTTGTGCCATTCAAATGTTGCCAATAACTGAGGGATTAGGGTAAACTTAGTCAGTTTTAACGAACCGTTGCTAGGGGATAATTTTTGTTAGTGATCGGATTGACTAACAGATGTGGCAACTGCACAAATAGTGCTAAAACAGGACGTAGAAAACTGAGCCACTGTTCCCAAGACAGTGAATGAAAATGCCTGTGGAGAGGGTCTGACGGGGACTGAGGTTGTTCTTGGTCTAGTCAAGAGTCCCGCAAGCAGGTGTATAATCAGGCCCAAGGTTGAAAATCTCCCACTGAGCCAGCAATTAGCCCTTAGTGGGGGAGGATGTCAAAGCTCTTACCCTATAGGAAAGGAAGATGATGGGGGATTTAGAACGCCTGCCAGTAGGCATAATTGGTGCTTCTGGTTATGGTGGCGTACAACTTGTAAGGCTCTTGATGGATCACCCAGGAGTCGATGTAGTTTATTTGGGTGGAGAAAGCAGTGCTGGCAAGGGATTTGCCGAGCTTTACCCTCATCTAGGCCATCGTGTTAATCTAACCATTGAGCCTATTGACATAAATACTATTGTATCCCGTTGTCAGGTAGTGTTTCTGTCGTTGCCTAACGGTTTAGCCCATAAGCTAGCACCATCACTGTTATCAAAAGGATTAAAAGTTCTCGATCTCTCAGCTGACTATCGATTTAGTAAACTTGAGACTTACAAAAGCTGGTACGGTGGAGAGCGCCACGACCAAGAAACCGCTGCTACTGCTGTTTATGGTTTACCGGAACTGTATCGCGATCGCATTTCCTCTGCCGAGTTAGTCGGTTGTCCTGGTTGCTACGTCACCACCAGCCTGCTCGCCATTGCTCCCCTGCTCAAACAGGGTCTGATTATTCCAGACACTGCGATTATCGATGCCAAATCCGGTACTTCTGGGGGTGGACGCAAGGCAAAAACCAATCTCTTACTAGCAGAAGCTGACAGCTCTCTAGCCCCTTATGGCGTGACCCATCACCGCCATACCCCAGAAATTGAGCAAATTTGCAGTAATTTAGCCAGTCATGAAGTCAGGGTGCAATTTACACCCCACCTCGTTCCCATGGTACGGGGAATCCTAGCTACCGTTTATGCCACATTGCAGGATCCGGGACTAGTCAGGGAAGATTTATTCACTATTTACACAGCCTTTTACCGCGCCTCTCCCTTTGTCCGGGTGTTACCCAGTGGCACCTATCCCCAAACCAAGTGGGCTTGTGGCACTAATCTTTGTTACATAGGGGTAGAAGTCGATAGCCGAACTGATCGAGTTATCGTTATGTCAGCCATCGACAACTTGCTCAAAGGTCAAGCTGGTCAAGCCGTACAGTGCTTGAATCTGATGATGGGTTGGGACGAAACCCTAGGCTTGCCTCAACTGAGTTTTTATCCGTGAATCGGTTGTGGGACGGATGTGCAGAAGACACCAGATGTAAGGGGAGATAGGAAAAAACCATTCCTCCCACACTCCCCACGAAATAACCTTCAACCTACCCTACAAGGGACGCCAAAGGCGAACAACCTTGGCCAATAGGCACGGGCGTCGCGTTCAACCAAATAACCTTCAACCTCCTAACCAAATAACCTTCAACCTTGGCCAATAGGCCACGCTACGCGTTCAACCTCCTAACCTTCAACCTCCTAACCTTCAACCTCCTAACCTCCTAACCTTCAACCCTGACACAGCGGTCCCATGCCACAAGTTCCAGCATAAATGGCGCGATCGCCTAATTCATCTTCAATCCGCAGCAACTGGTTATACTTAGCCACCCGTTCACTACGGCACAGTGAACCTGTTTTAATTTGACCGGCACGAGTAGCAACCGCTAGATCAGCAATAGTAGTATCTTCGGTTTCCCCAGAACGGTGACTAATCACGGAACGGAAACCGTTGCGAGTTGCTAAGTCAATAGTTTCAAGAGTTTCGGTCAAGGAACCAATTTGATTGAGCTTAATCAAGATCGAGTTACCAGCACCGATATCAATACCTTTTTGTAGCCTGGTGGGATTGGTAACAAATAGGTCATCACCCACTAACTGAATACGGGAACCCAGTTTTTCAGTGAGCAACTGCCAATTACTCCAATCCTCTTCGTGGAGTCCATCTTCAATAGAAACAATTGGGTATTGCCCCACCAACTCAGCTAGATAGTTAACAAACTCTTCTGGAGAGTGAGGCTGTCCATCATAGACATACTGAGCGTCTTTGTAGAACTCGCTGGCTGCCACATCCATCGCTAAAGCAATTTGTTCTCCTGGCTTATACCCAGATGTTTCTATAGCCGCAATCAATAAGTCTAGCGCTTCTTTATTTGACCCCAAGTTGGGAGCAAAGCCACCTTCATCTCCCACACCGGTAAGCAATTTTTTCTCTTTCAAAACCTTAGCCAAGGCGGCAAAAACCTCAGCTCCCCAGCGCAGAGCCTCTCGAAACGACTTCGCTCCCACTGGCACAATCATGAATTCCTGAAAATCTACATTATTATCCGCATGAGCACCACCGTTGATCACATTCATCAACGGAACTGGTAGTAGATTAGCTAGTGGTCCACCTAAGTAGCGGTAGAGGGGGAGTCCTTTACTGGCCGCCGCCGCCTTAGCTGTAGCTAGGGAAATAGCTAGGATGGCATTTGCTCCCATAGTCTTTTTGTTGGCCGAACCATCCCGATGAATCATCTTGTGGTCAACCAACATTTGGTTGAGAGCATCGTTTTCCAATAGGTCTGGGCCGAGTTTTTCTTTGATATTCGATACTGCCTTGAGTACCCCTTTACCACCGTAGCGACGGGGGTCATTATCTCGTAGTTCATGGGCTTCAAAAGTACCAGTAGAAGCACCACTGGGAACTTGGGCAATTCCCACGGCACCGTTCACAAGGCGCACTTGGGCTTCTACTGTTGGACGTCCACGAGAATCTAATATCTCTCTGGCATCAATTGCCGCAATTGCAGTTTCTGATTTAGTCAACATGCTTTTTCCTCTAATTATCTAAAGATTGCAACTGCCTTAATCGTTAAATCGCTCTAGGATAAGAAAGGAATGTCACTTCTTTTCAATCTCCTAGTTAATCAATGATGTCAGCCATCTCAGCCCTTAGGAGCTGTGAGCTATCTGCTATCTGAGCTATCTGCTATTAGCTATCAGCTTAAGCGCTACGCGCACGCTACGCGAACAGCCATGGTTTAAAAACTGACTAGTTAGTGCTGATAACTGGGTGCTGATAACTTAATTCTTACGATGAGAGTATGCCACTTTAAGGTCTGGAACATCAACACTACATAGTTTTCTATACCTATAGTATTGTTGATATAATCGCCCTAAATATTTCGACCATACTAATTGTGATATGGCTCACGAAAATTGCTGAAAATAATCACAATTATTTTAGAGTTGGCTCACAACTAACCAAAATTATTTTAAATAAGCTAGGGGAAGACTAGTTAAGATGACTAGGGTTTCGGGACTCTTACTGACCTGTTGTTAAGGGCAATAATATCATCTATGATTTCCTCCCCACTTCAGAAATTTGTGTTTAGACCAGCATTGATTTCAGCAACAGTATTTGCTGGGCTGACGTTACCCGTAGGCTGGTTCGGTGCTCAGCCATTATCCATTAAAGTACAGGAGGAGCAACTATTCTACGGTCATGTGCGAGATGCGGCAACGCCTTACCTGAGCTTGGCAACGGTGATTAGCCTGGGAGCTGGTATGGCCAGTGTCGCCATAGCAGGATGGCAACAGTCTGCTCAACAGTCATCCCAACTTCAGTCACAGTTATCAGATTTAGCACAACAAAGTCAAAAAAAGGAAGAATTATTAGAAAAACTTAGGCTTTCAGAATCCCAGCAGAACCTTACTCAACATAAGCCTTTAGAAAATCAGATCGAGAATCAGATAGACAATCAGATAGACAATCAGAAATTGCCACAGCAGCCAATTAACTACACTGTATATACTAGTTCTAGCTTCCAGTCAAACCGTGAACCACTGGTGACTAAGACTCGGTCGAGAGAATATCAACCAGTAGCTAAATCTGCGGTGAAGGGGCCAGCCAAAACCGTTGAGTACATGGGATTGACCTACGGTCACGCTACGCGATTGACCTACGGTCACGCTACGCGAACGCATCCTGGTGTCGGTAATGGTCAAACCCATACTGGGTTTCAATCCTATTCTGAAGTAACATCATTACCATCGGAAGATATTCAGCAACTTCAAAGTCAGCTGCAACAGGCCAAAGCTCAGATGGAAGCGATGCAAAAGGTTTTGCACAACAAACACTTTGTGTTACTTGAACACTAACGTTATGTCTAGTCCATCACCCATCGACCCCCAACCCCCATCGGGCTCAGAATTCGAGCTAAATCTGCTCAAACAGGAATATTTTTTCCTGCAAACTACTGTAGAAGATTACAACAAACAAATCTGGGTGATTAAAGCCTTGGGGATTACGGCCACTGGTGTGGTTGTGCGCATGGTCTTAAAAGAGAAACAGAATAGCATCGCCCTGATTGGGTGTGCTATTCCCCTGTTTTTCTGGATTCTGGAAAGTCAATGGAAGCACTTCCAGCGCGGTTTCTATCCCCGTTTGGGACAAATTGAGGAAATTTTGACTCAGGAGTTTAACTTGCGCAGTCCAGCTATTTTTACTGGCTGGAGTCGTACCTTTAAGCGCAGTAATGCTCCGAAACGCCAAGGTTATCTTTGGGATGGTTTATTAAACCGTAGCGTTTGCATTACTTATCTGTTAGAAATTGGCTTTCTTTTGGTATTATCGTTAATTAGTTTGTAGGTATCATAAGTTTTTAAGAGGGAACAGCGGATCTGGGAATCGGGAATCGGGAATCGGGAATCGGGAATCGGGAATCGGGAATAAATGGTGGCCTAGTGTGGCGATTATAAATGAGTATAAAATAATTGCTCTGAAGCTTACTAAATCAAGCTTTTATGGATTAAAAAAATCCATTTTTATTAAAATGGCCTTTCGTATTGTTTTATAATCTAATGAGGTACATAAAATTTTTTTCGACTGCCGACTTTTCTCTTAACTCCTGTATGCTCCCTGTTCCCTATTCCCAGATCCGCTGTTCCCTAAAACCCAAAAATTTGTACCTCAGCCAATTGAGAACTGCTACATATGCGCGTAATCATCCAACGAGTCAAATCCTCTCAAGTCGAAGTAGAAACAACAGTGATTGGGAAAATAGGGCGAGGGCTTAACCTACTAGTCGGTATTGCGGATACTGATACGGAAGCTGAGTTAGACTGGATGGTGCGAAAGTGTCTAGAATTAAGGCTATTTGCTGACGAGACTACTGGTAATGACCGTTGGGAAAAGTCCGTGCAGGATATAGGTGGTGAGCTATTGGTGGTTAGCCAGTTTACCCTTTATGGAGATTGTCGCAAAGGACGCCGCCCTTCCTTTAGTCAGTCCGCTGCTCCAGAATACGCTAGGGCATTATATCAACTATTTGTGGATAAGTTACGGCTGAGTGGGTTGCGGGTAGAAACTGGTGAGTTTGGTGCGATGATGGAAGTTTCTATAGAAAATGATGGTCCTGTGACACTGTTGTTGGAGAAAGAGGCATCAGTAAGGTAAGGGAACAGGGAATAGGGAACAGCGGATCTGGGAACAGGGAGTGTGGGAAGTGAGATGACTAAGTGGTGCGCCAAAGGTGCCAGCACAAATTTGGTCGAGTTTGCTCCCATATCGGCTTTTGTCGTAACGGAAAAGGCTGGTTTCGGCTCTGTGAATGTGTCCGTGGAGGAAGAAGCGAAATCCAGCAACGGCCAGTTGTTCGATCAATCCAAAGTCAGTAATGCGATGCGTGAGCATTGAGCCGCTACGCGATGAAGCGTTCGCATAGCGTGGCCTACGGCCTCAGCTTCCGCGCTTATGCGATCGCATTACTGATCAGCCTCCTCTGCTAGTGTCCAGTTCAGGTCATGGTTACCAGGAACTAGAACAATTTCCATAAAATTTTAAAATTGTGTACTTAACCTAAGTTATAAATCCTAGAGATTGCTTTCAGTAATTTTAGTATTAATCTCTCCATAGTCTTATATTTTTATATACAAATTTCTACATTTACTACTATGATATAAATAAGATTATTTGTCTCTTTATGATTAGATATTTTTTAGTATTAGTGTAGTATTAAAAGATAGAAATGAACGAACCAATAGCTGACTATGACAATCCTTGTAAAGAAGCATTACAAGCCTATTTTGAGTCATTTTTACAGTTTTGTTTTCCCGAAGTTCACACTCTGATTGATTGGAA
>NZ_JAAHHE010000252.1:0-8828 GCF_010692525.1 Moorena sp. SIO3B2 | reverse complement strand
CTGCAATAGACGAGGCTATTCGGACGGTCAAGTTTATTCGTAATTCTTGCATTAGATTGTGGATGGACAATAAAGGGACTGGAAAATATGATCTTAGTAAATACTGCAAGATACTAGCTAAACAGTTTCCTTTTGCTAATGAACTAAACTCAACGGCACGACAAGCAGCTTCTGAGCGTGCATGGTCATCTATAGTCCGGTTTTATGACAACTGCAAAAAGAAAAAACCCGGCAAAAAGGGTTTTCCTAGATTTCAGAAGCAATGTAGGTCGGTAGAGTACAAGCAGTCTGGGTGGAAACTGTCTCCTGATAAAAAGGCTATAACCTTTAGCGACAAGAAAGGAATAGGGAAACTTAAACTCAAAGGGAAATGGGACTTGTGGCAATTTGACAAAAATCAAATTAAGCGAGTCCGAATTGTGAAACGAGCTGATGGGTACTATGTGCAATTTTGCATAGCAGTTGACATAAAAGAAGACCTAAAACCTTCCTGTAGAAACGTCGGATTGGATGTAGGACTAAAGGAGTTTTATACTGACTCTGATGGAAATACTGAACCTAATCCTCATTTCTACAGGAAGGGAGAAAAGCGTTTAAAATTTTACCAACGTCGAGTATCTCGCAAAAAGAAAGGCTCAGCCAACCGTAGGAAAGCAGTTAATAGGCTAGGCAGGACACACCTTAAAATAAGTAGACAACGTGAAGAACATGCCAAGAGACTGGTTAGAAGTTACCGCAAGAAGAGTGCAGCCTTTATAGTTGATAGGCTATGCATCAAAGGTGGCAGGTTTTGTTGTAAGGCTGCACTCTTCTAAGGTTTCGTCTCCGGCACGTTGCGTAATCCGGTCTAACGACCTGGTAGCCTACGAAGATTTAAGGGTTAAGAATCTAGTAAAGAATCATTGCCTGGCTAAGTCTATTAATGATGCTGGCTGGTATCAGTTCAGAAAATGGTTAGAGCATTTTGGGACTAAATTTGGCAGAGTAACTGTAGCAGTAAACCCTGCTTATACAAGTCAAAACTGCTCTAAGTGCGGTGAAACAGTCAAAAAATCACTATCAACTAGAACCCACGTCTGTAAGTGTGGATGCAAGTTAGATAGAGACCACAATGCTGCGCTGAACATTTTAAAACGAGCCTTGGGTACGGTGGGGCACACCGGAACCTGGATCCTAGATCCCAACGCTTCGGGAGATCTGACCTCTACTGTCCTTGGTCCCGGCCAGGTTCAGCAAGTCGGGTCGTTGAGCGAAGAATCCCCGCGTCTTTAGACCGGGGAGTGTCAATTAACATCATTTACTCTCAAAGAAATTGACCGTATTAAGCGCGATCGCAAGACAGTAGCAGTAACAAAATCTGTGAAGGTTGCTAGTTTCTCAGTTTAAGATGAACAAGTCCACTACACACAGGGAACTTCAATATCATGGCAAATGGTAAATCCAAAGTCGCACTGATTACCGGCGCATCATCGGGTATGGGCAAAGAAATGGCCAAATCTCTGCTGAAGGATGGTCTGACCGTGGTAGTAGCGGCACGTAGTGTCGAAAAAATGGCTGACCTTAGAGAGTTGGGTGCTCACCCGCTGCGTATGGACATCACCGATGAGGCAAGTATCCAGGCTGCAGTGAATGAAATTCAAGACACTTATGGCAAGGTTTCGCCCCGCTGACCTTAACCGTTAGACTTTGCTGAGTCTCGGTAGATGGTCTTGCAGAACTGTTAACATTGACTTTGTCTTTGGGATGTGCTTCCATTGTCAAGCACCAAATGCACTACAGTTGCGTGTACCTAAAGGTGAGAGTGATCGCAACATTGGGCTAGACAAATCATTATGGATCAAATCATAGCAAAGGTTTTCTTAGAATGCGTTCGCGCCATCGATGCCAGCGAGTTGATAAGTCGCGTTTCTTCCACGGACAAAGAGTTTAGCTTTCAAAATTGGTTTGCTGTTCGTCTTGAAAGGCTTTCCTTGAACTTCGATGAACCTTCAAGAAATGCTTATCCAGACTTCAGGCTTGTTGATTTCCCCCTTGGCTTCGAGATCAAAGGATTAGGATTTCCAGGCAGGGAAGCAAACTATGACTGCAATAGTCAAGTGCCCTCAGGTCTGCATAATGGGAGGACAATTTACTATGTGTTTGGACGATACCCAGCAAAAACCAAGGAAAAGAACTATCCAGTCTATGATCTTGTCATGTGTCATGGCAATTTCTTAAATGCAGACCATTCTTATATCCATAAAAATAAGAATCTTAAAGGTTTCGGTAGCTATGGAGACATTATGATTCGTGACCGAAAAATGTATGTTGCACCTACACCATTTGCCCTTACGGATGGCACAGAACGCCAAGTTACTCTGATTGCTCCAACTGGCTTTAAATTTGGTATAGATTTAAAACACTCGGGTACTATCACACGTATAGAGACTTCAAGGCTGATAAGGGGTTATTACTTTGATATGATTGAACATACGCTTACACCTTCCTATATAGATAATCCAAACGCAGGAAAGAAACACACATTTGAAGTTTTCCGTGCAGCCAAATCTTTAGGACCAACAGTCACTCTTCGTTGATATGGAACTTTCATTCACAAGTCTTTTTTCTGGTGCCGGTGGCTTAGATATCGGCTTTGAAATGGCTGGTTTTCAACATCTCTACTCCACAGATATTGATACATGGAGCGTTAAAACACTCCGTAATAATCGACCTGAATGGGATGTTGAAGAAGCTGATATTCGAGAACTATCAGAAAGAGATTTACCTGATAGTGATGTAATTTTAGCAGGGGTTCCATGTCAGGGGTTTTCACTGGGCGGGAATCGAAAGGAAAACGACGAGAGGAATTTTCTGTTTCAAGAAGTTGTCAGAATGGCAAAGATCAAGAAGCCTCGCTTTATCGTAATTGAGAATGTTCTCAATCTCAGGAGAATGAAAGAACCCAAAAGTGGAAAGCCTTTTGTTGACGTAATTTCAGAGCATTTCAAGAGTCTTGGATACTACATAAAATATAATGTCTTCAGAGTATCTGGTTTTGGAGTGCCTCAAACGAGAAGAAGATTTATTTTTATTGCCAGCTTCGACCGATTTCCCTCAGGTTTTCACTGGCCCACGCCAGAGCCAGATACACCAGCATCAGTATATTTAGGTGATCTGGCTGTAAATCCATTCATTTCCCTTCCTAATCATTGTCCTGAATGGGGGTTCAAAAGCCGTGTTCATGAGGAGACTGGAAAGGAATTTGATCCTACTGAGACACCTGTACCATGTAGATTCTCTCGAACTGGATCTGACGGACACCCAATAAGATCTTTGGATGCCCCATTTCCTGCTATTGATACTGGAACTATTTGGGGGTGGGCTCAGGGAAATGTGGTGGCAGAAAGAAAGGAAAAAGATCGCGTCAATGGGCTATTTGTAAGGAATCCAAATATTAGCTTAAAGCTCTGGCGTATCAGTGCAAGCCGTCTGCGACGCTTTACTAATCGTGAATATGCCCGACTTCAAACTTTCCCAGACTCATGGGTATTTCATGGAGGAAATAAACGTCATGTCCACCAGCAGATTGGCAACGCTGTTCCTGTACAATTCGCCTATCGAGTTGCCTGTTTTCTTCAAGCAGTTTACGAAGCACAGTGTTTAGGGCAACCAATGAATTTATTTAGTGACATACTCCCGACGTTGCCCTAACGGGACAACGCGGGCTTCTTGCCAACACCAGGTATCCCTTCGGTTGCTCGGCAAGCTTTACTACTGACGGAATGCCCTACCGCCAAATTTAATACATTGATCGCCGCATTCACATCCCTATCTGCTGTGTATCCACAATGAGGACAAGAATGAATGCGGTCTTTAAGTTTTTTTGGTACCTTTTTCCCACAATTTGAACAGTTTTGGCTAGTATTTCGAGGATTCACTGCAACTGTAAGTAACCCAGCATTTTCGGCTTTGGTTGACAGTATAGACAGGAATTGACCCCAGCCAGCGTCTAGTACAGACTTGGCCATTTTAGTCTTAGCCAAACCCTTAATATTTAACTTCTCATGAGCAACTAGGTCGTGATTGTCTAGTAAGTTTTTCGCTGTTTTGAAGTGAAAATATTTTCTAGTATCGGCCACTTTTTTATGAGCTTTCCCTAGTTTAATAACAGCCTTTTTTCTGTTGTTGCTACCTTTTTTGGATCTGCTAACGGCTTTTTGAATCTTCTTTAGTCGTTTTTGAGCTTTCCGATAGTATTGAGGAATTGGCACCTCAGAGCCATCCGACTTAACCAGAAAGGACTTAAGACCCATATCTATCCCAACAGGACTAGAGGCGCTATCTACTGGGATAATATTTGGAACAGAATCATCCTGAATAGATAGTGTGACGTAGTACCCGTCAGCTTTTCGGGTTATGGTAGCCGTTTTGACTTTAAACCCTTCGGGGATAGGCCGATGGTAAATCATTTTGACCTTCCCAAATTTAGGAAGAGTCAAAATACTCCCAGTTATCGGGTTCTTAGAAAGAGCGGGGAAAGTAAACGATTTGTATCTATTTTTACTTTTAAATCTTGGCCTGCCACTTTTCTTTCCGTTACTGTCTCCTTTCAGGAAACGTTTAAAGGCTAAGTCTACCCGTTTAACGCAATCTTGCAAAACTTGAGACTGAACTGCCCCGTACCAAGGTCTATCCTTTTTTAGTTGAGGTAAAGTCTTTTTCTGAGAAAAGTAATCAGGATTATTTCTTAGTTCTGGCAAGTGACACACCAAAGGACAGGAGTTTATAGAACAACGATTTTGCTCATACCAGCTAAACCGATCAGCCAATAAGTAGTTATATTGATGACGGAGCATATCCAACCATCTTTCTACTTCCGCTTCTTGTGGCTTTGTTAATCTTAACCGGTACTGATAAGCTGACCTCATTGTTGCTATCTCCTATTTTTCGACCTACTATAAAGGTAATAAATGTTATAACATTTGTCAATTCAAAAATAAAATATCAACAATTTGTAATCAGAATGAATAATTTTGAAAAACACCAGTTAAAACAGGAAGCCGACCGAAGGGGGATGACTTCATCTGAGTTGCTAAGAAGTTTAATAGCTCGTTTCCCTGAGCCAAAAAATACCTAGTCGGCAATTCCGTTTCACTTCATTGCCCCGCTATCATCCTAGGGACGAAACCTTAGAATAGTGGAGCCTTAATCAATAAGTTTTAACTCTTTTATGCATAGCCTGCCAACCATAAAGGCTCCACTATTCTTACGGTAACTTCAAGACGCTCACCTTATCAGGTAGAGCGCGGGGCTTCTCGCGGACTAGCTAATAATACGGTATTACAACTGGAATTGAATTTATAACTCAATAATTTGATATGATCAAGCCGATTGATAGGTTGGTTTGAAGGACAAAGCCCAACAAGACCCCAGCCATCCCTAGCCGTGTTAACAGGGTGACAATGGGCAGGTCGAAGCTGGAGATTATTATAGGGATTCCCAGTTATGCTCCCAGTTACCGCCTTTTTACTCCCCTTGAAAAATTGGTCACCAGTGGCTACTGTAGCATTAATCCTGTCACCTCAGCACTAGGGCAGAGGGACTTTCACCCTCACGGTTATTCAGTTACAAGGCGCAAGTCCTTGCAATTTTTCCCTAAGTCATAATAGCCTAATTTAGGATGAACGAATCGTACACACCTGGCTGCACCTGAAGCTTGGTATTTCAAGGCGTCCGGGCACATTTCTCAAACTTGTCCACCCAGGTAAACCCCATCGTTAGACGGAATGGCAGCGTAAGCATTCAGCACTCAGCCGTCAGCCGTCAGCCGTCAGCCTTGTGGCACAGGCTTTGGCCTTGGCCGTTGGCCACGCTACGCGAATGGCCACGCTGTGCGAACGATGCTGGGAGGTAACTCAGCATTATTCCAATGCTTACCGGTTTTATTCAAAAGCTGTTCGCTTAGCGTGCGAGGAGTAGCGCATTAGCTGATACGCGACACGCTGATAGCTGAATACTTACATGGCAGCAGATTTCCAAGCTGACAAAAGAGCGCCGCTAAATATTTGGCGTTTTGGTATATAATACAGAAATAAAACCTAATTTTCTGGAAAATTGTGTGTTTAAAGCTTAATGTATAACCTTAATGATTTTTTAAAATATGCTAATGTTTCACAGCGCCCAATCCTAGAAATTGCCTTGGAAGCTTTGAGGCTCCGATTCTCCTCCCCTTATCTCGATCTATCCGAGTATCTAGATTTTAAACTATACCTTAATGACCTTACTTTATCCGAAAAGGCAGCCTTTTGTGGACATCGCATGCAATCTACTCTTATAGAGATACTAGTCGATGAATACTCTAAATTTATGAGTATTGACAAGGTAACAATGTACTTATTGTTTCGTGCTAGTGGTTTTCCAACACCCGAGATTCATGCAATTTATCGGTCTCGTCGCCCAAGTGTTTTACTAAATATTGCTACACCACAAGACCTTGAAGACTACCTTAGAAAGCCAGGATCATTACCGATTTACTTTAAGCGGTCTTCAGGTTCCTATGGTCACGGTAATACCTTGGCTGATCACTTAAATGGCGACATGCTCCACCTTGGTACGGGTTCTTCAGAACCACTCAGGGATTTTTGTTGCTCCCTTGATGACGGAGGAACCCTGGGATGGATTTTGCAGGAACCTCTCACTGCTCATTCTGAAATTGCTGAGATTTCTGGTACAGAGAAAATTTCGAGCATCAGAATACACACTATTTTATTGGACTCTGGCCCGCAAATAATGAAAGCAATCTTTAAAGTAAATGTGGGCAATTTAGACTGTGACAATTTTCTGAATGGTACAAGTGGAAATCTGTTGGCGGCTGTAGATATCAAAACGGGTAAAATCTTCCGTATTATCTCTGGTACTGGCCTGGATCAAATTGAAAATCCTTTACATCCGAAAACTGGCAGGAATCTACTTGGATTTCAGATCCCCTACTGGAACAAGGTAGTCGAACTTGTAATCGAAGCACATCTGGCCTTTCCAGGCTATCTTTGTCCTTCTTGGGATGTTGCTATTTGTGAGACTGGACCAACAATACTTGAGCTTGGCTACTTTGGTGATGCTAACGTTTCTCAGCATGCCTATCGGCGTGGATTTATGGATCCAGAATTCATGAATTTTCTCCAGATTTGGAAAATTAATAAAATGCTCTACATGACACCAAAAAGAAGACGAAAACTCCTAGCTTCATCTGGGGCATCATCAATTAAGGGACATGTAGGCATAAAAAGATATCATTGGCAATGGTAATTAATAACAAATTTTCAGGTTAAAAAAAATCAACTAAACTAATACAATAAAATGAAAATTCTATCTCCAAAAGCGTCATTTGATGAGTATTATACCCTTTATTATCCTAAGCGTTATGTTCCTGCCTTGCTCAAAGAAAAAAATTATTACTTACCATTTTATGCTATGGAGCTTCTCGGAACCTATCTGAGACAGATGAACTCTCCAAAAATTTTGGAAACAGTCTTTCTTGGAAGTGGGCATGGCTTAGAGGTTACAGCATTAAAATAACGAATCGCACCCTAAACTATGCATCGCATCGCCGCAACTCCAGGAGGATGGAACCCTGAAGCTGAAGGGGTTATCTTCATCGAACAAACCCCAGCACCAATTATTTTCCTGACTGCTGCTGACACCGATATCCAAACCCTAGCCGCATCGGTATCCCAACTTCCCCCAGATTTCCCAGCTATCCGAGTCGCTAATCTGTTGCAGTTGCAGCAACAACTAACCATTGATACCTATGCTGAGGATATCTTGGGCAAAGCACGGATTATCATTATCAGATTATTGGGGGGACGCTCGTACTGGTCTTATGGCTTAGAAGTGGTGAAAGAAACAGTAGAACAAACTGGCGCTACATTATTTGTTTTACCAGGGGATGACCGACCAGATCCGACGTTAACTAGTCACTCCACAGAAACTATTCCGATAGTGAATCAATTATGGCGCTACTTTACAGAAGGCGGTGTTGAGAATTTCACTAACGCTCTGAAATTTGTAGCAGATGTATGCCTAGACCAAACTAATAATCCACCACCACCAAAACCTGTGCCTCGGGTTGGGGTTTATCCATGGAAATCGGAGATAACTGCAGAAGCTACTGGCAATGTTACAGGAAATTTCGCCCCCCTAGCCCCCCAGCGAGCAATCCCTCGCTGGGGGGAAATGAAGTTAAAGTCCCCCAGAATTGGGGGATTTAGGGGGCTTGCAGCTAAAGGTAGTGAGGTAAATTCATCTGAAAACGGCTGTAAAGCCAATCTTAAAGTAGGTATCCTGTTCTACCGTGCCCATTACTTAGCGGGAAATACAGCACCGATTGATGGGTTATGTCAGGCTTTGGTAGAACGGGGGTTGGAACCGGTGCCAGTATTTGTCTCTTCTCTACGGGATCTAGAGGTACAACGGGAATTGTTAGGCTATTTCCAAAATCCCGATAGCTCTAGTAGTGCGATTGAGCTTTGCTCACGCTACGCGATCGCAGTGTTGCTGAATACGACAAGTTTCTCGGTAGCTAAGTTGGATGCTGAGGTACATCAGTTGGAGTTGTGGGAAGGGCTGGATGTACCTGTGTTGCAGGTTATTTTAAGTAGTGGCACGGTGGAACAGTGGGAGTCTGGGTTTCAGGGATTGATGCCTAGGGATACTGCTATGAATGTGGCGTTGCCGGAAGTGGATGGGCGAATTATTAGCCGTGCGATTTCCTTTAAGTCGGCGCAACGGTGGAATCCTGCTCTGGAAACGGATGTGGTGGTTTATGAGCCGGTATGCGATCGCATTCAGTT
>NZ_JAAHHE010000251.1:0-8837 GCF_010692525.1 Moorena sp. SIO3B2 | reverse complement strand
TTACCCTGTCGTCATTTCTTGGGTATCCTCGACTGCTGTTTTGCTGGTGCTTTTCGTTGGTCGAGTACCAGGGATTTACTCACATCGCCAGAAGTAATTCACCAAGAACGATACGACCGTTTTATTAGTGACCCAGCCTGGCAAATTATTACCTCCTCAGCTTCTGACCAAAAAGCCTTAGATAACTTTAATTTAGATAGCGTACGCGGTCAATTCGGCAATCATTCCCCTTTTGCGGCGGCATTATTAGAAGCCCTCGAAGGGGTAGCAGATATCTATCCTCCTGCTACCAATGGTAAACCGGCTGGAGATGGGGTAATTACAGCCACAGAATTATATTTATATTTACGGGATACCATCGAAATTCCCACAGAAAAATACCGTCTACGACAAACCCCTGGTATTTGGTGTTTAAATAAGCACGATAAGGGAGAATATATCTTTCTTTCTCCCGGACATGAACTTAATTTACCACCAGCACCATCTTTAGATGAGTCACAAAATCCCTATCGCGGTTTAAACTCCTTTGACGAGAAACATAGTTCACTGTTTTTCGGTAGAACATTACTAGTAGAAAAGTTACAGGATTTTCTCAAAACTCATCCCCTGACAGTGGTGTTGGGTACTTCCGGTTCCGGTAAGTCTAGCTTGGTCAAGGCAGGATTAATTCCCAAACTACGGCAAGATAATACCGAGCAATGGTGTATTTTGCCACCCATCCGTCCTGGTGAGACTCCCTTGGAAGCATTAAATAATGTGCTGACTGAAGCTAAGTTACCTAATGTTGAGCCACAAAACCCCCAGCATAACCTGGCAATGAGCATTGATGTTTGGGCGAAAAATAACCCAAACTCTAAGTTATTACTGTTTATTGACCAAAGCGAAGAAATTATTACACTCTGTCAAAACTTAGATGAGCGTCAGGAGTTTTTCCAACAGATACTCACAGCCATAAATCCCCATGGGGATAAATTACGGGTAGTATTAACCCTACGTTCTGATTTTGAACCCCAAATCACAGATGTGGGCTTAAAGTTGGCACCGGAAGTACTAAATCAATTGGGAACTACGGTACTGATAAATCTTTGGCAAAGTGGACGATTTATTGTGCCAGCGATGACACGAGGGGAACTAAGGGAAGCGATCGAAAAACCGGCTCAAGCACGGGTAATGTATTTTCAACCCCACGAATTAGTAGAAAAATTAATTGATGAAGTGGCGGATATGCCGGGAGCATTACCCCTACTGTCTTTTGCCTTGAGTGAATTATTTCTCTTGTATTTAAGGCGGCAACGGGAGGCACAATACAGCGGTATTACTATTGACCGGGCGTTGAGAAAAGCCGATTATCTTGAATTGGGGGGAGTAATGCGATCGCTAACTCAAAGGGCAGATAAAGAGTATCATTTGCTAGTTCAAGAAAATCCCGCTTATGACCAACTTATCCGTCATGTGATGCTGCGGATGGTTGCTCTGACTGGGGGTGAATTAGCCCGTAGGCGCGTACCGTTATCAGAATTGGAATATCCACCTCAGAAAAATGATTTAGTTAAGGAAGTAATTGAGCGTTTTAGCACAGCACGGTTATTGGTTATTGGACAAGATGCTGAGGGGAATCTCTATGTAGAACCAGCCCATGATGCTTTAGTACGGGGATGGCAAAGGTTGCTGGAGTGGAAACATTTAGATGAGGAAAATTTACTTCTACAACGGCGGTTGACTCCTGCGGCGGTGGAGTGGAAAAGTGTTAAAAGCAAAAAACAATCATCCGATTTTGAAGCCAAGGCTGAAGCTGTGATTAATTGGTTGGATGGGAGACTTGACCTTGCTAAAAACTTTCTTAACAAAATAAACACGCTCGAAAATACTCAGTTGGCTCGATTGTGGCAACGGACACCGGAGCAACAAAAAGGTCCGAGAGATAAAACCGTACAATTTCTTTGGAATGCCAATCCTTATCTCGATGTATTGAATAAAGAACTCAATTCTGAGGACAACTGGTTTAACCAAGTAGAAGTTGAGTTTGTGCAGCGTAGCATCAGGCAAAAAAGCTTTAATACTCGTCGGAATTGGGGTGTTGCGATCGCAGTTATGCTGGGGTTAGGTACAGGTTTAGTATTATCGATTCATTTTAGCTTACAATCTCGGAAACAGGCAATTAACTCAGACTTCCTCGCACAAGCTGCCAATATCAAGTATTCTCTATCAGTAAAATCTACTACAGAAGAATTGCTCCAAGCTATTGAATTAACCGCTAAAATTCAAGATTACCAAAAATCCTTGCAACCAACAGTGATCAATGAAGTTAATTCTAGCTTATTGACAGCTTTAGATAAGGTACGAGAAAGGAATCTTTTACAAGGTCATACTGATATTGTCAGTGCGATCGCTTTTAGTCCAGATGGCAAACAGATTATCAGTGTCAGTGGCGACGGAACAGTGCGGTTGTGGGACACAGAATCGGGTCAACTAATCCATACCTTTGAAGGTAATACAGAATGGGTCACTGCGATCGCTTTTAGCCCAGATGGCAAACAGATTCTCAGTGGCAGTGGCGACGGAACAGTGCGGTTGTGGGACACAGAAACCGGTCAACCTCTCCATACATTAGAAGGTCATACTAGTTCTGTCACTGAGATCGCTTTTAGTCCAGATGGCAAACAGATTATCAGTGGCAGTGAGGACAACACTGTGCGGTTGTGGGACACAGAAACCGGTCAACTAATCCATACCTTTGAAGGTCATACAGACTTGGTCACTGATATCGCTTTTAGCCCAGATGGCAAACAGATTATCAGTGGGAGTAATGACAACACTGTGCGGTTGTGGGACACCGAATCCGGTCAAACTCTCCATACATTAGAAGGTCATACAAGTAATGTCTATGATATCGCTTTTAGCCCAGATGGCAAACAGATTCTCAGTGGCAGTCACGACACAAAAGTGCGGTTGTGGGACACCGAATCCGGTCAAACTCTCCATACATTACAAGGTCATATAGATGGTGTCAGTGCGATCGCTTTTAGTCCAGATGGCCAAGAGATTCTCAGTGTCAGTGGCGACGGAACAGTGCGTTTGTGGAACACCGAATCCGGTCAAACTCTCCATACATTAGAAGGTCATATAGATGGTGTCACTGATATCGCTTTTAGTCCAGATGGCAAACAGATTATCAGTGTCAGTGGCGACGGAACAGTGCGGTTGTGGGACACAGAATCGGGTCAACTAATCCATACCTTTGAAGGTCATACAAACTGGGTCACTGATATCGCTTTTAGCCCAGATGGCAAACAGATTCTCAGTGGCAGTTGGGACAACACTGTGCGTTTGTGGGACACCGAATCCGGTCAAACTCTCCATACATTACAAGGTCATACAAACTGGGTCACTGATATCGCTTTTAGTCCAGATGGCAAACAGATTCTCAGTGGCAGTGGCGACGGAACAATGCATTTGTGGGACACCGAATCCGGTCTACTAATCCATACCTTTGAAGGTCATATAGATGGTGTCACTGATATCGCTTTTAGTCCAGATGGCAAACAGATTCTCAGTGTCAGTGAGGACAACACAATGCTTTTGTGGGACACAGAAACAGGTCAACCTCTCCATACATTAGAAGATCATATAGATGGTGTCAGTGCGATCGCTTTTAGTCCAGATGGCAAACAGATTCTCAATGGCAGTCACGACACAACAGTGCGGTTGTGGGACACCGAATCCGGTCTACTAATCCATACATTAGAAGGTCATATAGATGGTGTCAGTGCGATCGCTTTTAGTCCAGATGGCAAACAGATTCTCAGTGTCAGTGGCGACGGAACAGTGCGGTTGTGGGACACCGAATCCGGTCTACTAATCCATACATTAGAAGGTCATATAGATGGTGTCAGTGCGATCGCTTTTAGTCCAGATGGCAAACAGATTCTCAGTGGCAGTCACGACGGAACAGTGCGGTTGTGGGACACAGAAACCGGTCAACTAATCCATACATTAGAAGGTCATACAGATTGGGTCACTGATATCGCTTTTAGCCCAGATGGCAAACAGATTCTCAGTGGCAGTGATGACAACACCTTGCGGTTGTGGGACACAGAAACAGGTCAACCTCTCCATAGATTAGAAGGTCATACAAAATCGGTCACTGCGATCGCTTTTAGTCCAGATGGCAAACAGATTCTCAGTGGCAGTGAGGACAACACAATGCGTTTGTGGGACACAGAAACAGGTCAACCTCTCCATACATTACAAGGTCATACAAACTGGGTCACTGATATCGCTTTTAGTCCAGATGGCAAACAGATTCTCAGTGGCAGTCACGACAGAACAGTGCGTTTGTGGGGCAATTACTCTTGGCAAGAGGCTTTAAAAGAGGCATGTGATCAGCTGCAATTTCATCCTGACCTCGTTGCGCCTCAAAATAATCAAGATAATAAAGCAGGAGAAGCCTGTCTCAAGTATGCTGGTTGGGAAGATAAAACCAAAGCAGACTTTCTGGTAAGACTTGGTCGGGCTTTTATTTCAAAAAAAGAGCAAAATATCAAGAGTGCTGTTAAAAAATTCAAAGAAGCGCAAAAATTCAATCCTGACATCGACCTTAATCCAGATACAGAGGAAAAAGACAAAGAGCCAAAAACAGTAGCACGAAAGTTAGCCCCAGACTCGAAATAATCTCATGCCTGTCCACAGAAAAATGAAGTAGGTGCTCAAGCCATGGCCTTTAGGCCACGCTACGCGAACGCCTCAACGAGTACTTGCCAACTAAATATATTGCCATTACAGCCGAAATCTTGGATAGATTATCGGCTACTTTGCGCTGCATCAAGACAGGGAATCAGCCTCAAATATAGCAGAAGTCAGAAGTCTGAAGTCTGAAGTCTGAAGTCAAACTCTTGCGCTTACTTAGGTTTTAGACTTTTGTCATGTCCTAACTGCCCTGGCGACTGCTATAAGACTGTATGGCACTACGCATTAAGGTGTAATACCAAAAATCAAAAGTCATGACATACATACAGATTGTGAAAGCCAATGTATATTGTCATATTTTTATTGTAAGTATGACGCTACTTTTGAAAACTGGTATAATACCAAATCCGTTTGTCAAAACCCCTTTATAAAAATCGACCAAATCTTTGTATGCCAGGAATCTATGGCTATGCGGATAAGGGGTGTATGGGAACAGGATTTGGTATAAGACATTCTTAAACTCCGAAACGTAAGTAATCGCTTACTTGCGGACTTGCCCGTAGCGCTATACCTCTGGCGACTATCTCAATAATTTGTTACAAAATTTTTCAAAATATGCTATAATAAGCAATTTTTTATGGTATAATGAAACCGTGGGCATTAAAATCCACGGGAAGAGCCAGCCTGACGAGTTTTCCTAGGCTGCAGGCTGGCTCTGGCTACCCCTTAACGTAAAGGAGATAACTTCATATTATGTCGCATCGTCCAAGCCTATACCCATGGGTCATGGTTCGCCTATTACCACCGATGCCACCAGTCGTTTTCGCTCGGTTCCGCAACTGTTGTGATGCCAAAGGTTATTCGCAGACCCTGAAACAGCTGGTGCCTGATGCTAAGTTTCTAATAGTTTTAGATATAAGTCTGCCGATGGAGCCAGAGGAATAGGGAGTGTTGCAAGGGTGGGAAGGGTGGGGAGATGGGGAGTCAGATCGGTAACTGGCTTGGCGTTGCTGATTCTGGGTATGGTTTTGCCCCCCTAGGGCGTGTTTTCAAAGTTTTCCGCAAGATTATGATCCCCCCCAGCCCCCCTTAATAAGGGGGGAGCCATACTCAAAGTCCCCCGAGCGAGCAATCCCTCGCTCGGGGGATTTAGGGGGATCTCCGAGTTTGAAGACACGCCCTAGCCCCCCAAAGTTGGCAGGGCTGTTTCTTGCGTCGGAGATACTCTTGAACCGGGATTAATCGGGGCAAACCCGGATTAAACGGTCAAGGTGCATTTTATTGTGGTCCGAGTGAGGAGTGGTCGTGCAGCAATTGGAGTCAAGCCTGCCACTCAGCTATCTGGACGTTCCTAGCATCTCGGCCAGGAGTTCCTTAAAAGCCCGAGCAAAGCTCATGCTTAGGGTCAAGCCATCCAAGCTCAACTGCATCAGCTAGACTCAGTCCCATACCTTTCAAGAAACGCGCGGTACGGCGCAGCAATACTGCCTGAACCTCGGTTTTGTTCATGTACCGGGAAATCTCCTTGTCTGCACCCCGAGCAAGGATGTTTTTAGCAGCATTGTAGTCAGCCTGTAACACGACCCCATCAAATCTGGTAAAGCTGTCCCCGCTCCTTTTCCCTAATAGGGTTCCAGTCACGGAGTCAACTTGCGACGTGTAACTAGGCTGGACTTCTGTTACAACCGACCCAGTCCAATTAGCCCACTTCTGTAAGGAATCCCGCATTACTCCTTTCATCCAACTGTTAAGCCTACGGGACATGATTTTGGACTGGCGTTTATTTTTTATTGGTTGTGTTAAATCCTCTGCAAATACTTTTAATGATTCCCCATTAAAAAGAGACTTAGATGCGGCTCCTATTATGGCTGTAAGTTCTGATTGATTTTTTCTGTATCGGCGATTCTCAGTTTTTCTGGTTAGATTGTTTTCAAGTATTCGAGCCGATTTAGCTGGGTCAAGTTTTTCTAGCTTTCTGTGAAGAGCCCAGAGCTTCCCTCTGTTACGATTTTTAGAGCAGATTCTATCGGACTTCTTGGTTGCTACTTTGCCTAAGTCTTTTCCGTGGGCCTGACCATCTGAATCATAGAAAGCCTCAGTGTATCCCTTGTCTATCCCAATGGCTCGGCGATTGCCAGGAATGTCTACAGTCCCATGGTCTACTAGAAAGTGAATTTCAAACCTTTCCAAGAGTTGGTTGTATACCAGTCTAATCTGACCTTTTATTTTTCGATTAGACCTCACGGTTATTTTGTTTCTCTTTCCTCTGTTTAATCCAGCCAACTCTAGTTGGTAAGTATTACGAGAGAGCCTTTTGCATTTATATCCTACTTGTTGATAGACTATCTGATTCTTGACCCAGGAATGCCCTCGCTGAAATTCCTTCCTAACAAGTCTATGCAGCAATGGATTATCTATAAAAGCTCTTGTCTTAAGCTGTTTACAAAGCTCCTTTGTGATCTTTTGGCCGTCCCTGCCTGGAAACCTTTTGTAGATTTTCTTAATTACCACATCAGTGCAAGCTGCCTGGCTCGCTGTGATAGCTTTGGCTACATCATTGACAGTCCAATCCATCAATTTGGCAGGCAACCCTAGGGTGTCGGGAGTCCTAAAACTTTTTACTTCTGGCACCGCCTTTTTCCAGTCAATCCCCCAGTGATTAATGCTACCCAGCTTATTGTAAGATTCAGCCCTGACTATGCCTAGTTTTTTCATTACCTGCTGCAACTCAAGTTCAACCGACTTGGTTATCCCCACCACAGGGACGATTTGAGTCGATATCCTTTTTGCCGCGCCTACTTTTCTTGGCATCGTTAACTGCTATGTCCTACACTCACTTCAATAATAATCTAGCGCTAGCTAAATGTCAATGTCTGTATTACACCGATAAATCCAGTTTTATCCCGATTTATCGGGACTTAATTGCAAGACTAAACTTCATGGGTGAGGGCTTGAAAGCCCCTTATGGTAAGCAAATCGCCGTTTTTTTCTACTATTGGGTTTAATTTTAGAAAAACAGGCGCGAAACTTTGCCCACTCGGGAGGTTCAGGAAACCAAAAAATTGAGCAATGTTACAGCCCTGCCCTTAAAAAGGCGGACTTTGAGGTTGATAAGCATACCTCATATAGGGCTACGCGCAAGTTAGAAGTCAGAAGTCAGAAGTCAGAAGTAAGCTAGGACTAGGTTTCGGAGTTTACAAATGTCCTAATCTTAATCGGTAGTGCTATAAATGCCAGAAAAGCTATATATTCAGATGCGTTCGCGTAGCGTTGGCTTTGCCGAAAGCGTGACAAAAGGTCAATCGCATTTACCGTGAGTTTTTCCTTTCATCATTTAATCTTTTAGCTAACTTTACTGACTCTTCAAAATCAAATCCAGGAATGTTTGATTAACTATTGATAGTAGTTTTTTAGGTCAATCCTGATGAAATTAACTCACATTAGTGCTTCTTTAGTATTCCTGGGAGCGATCGCCTTTGGCGCGGCTTCGCCGATCGCAGTTACTCCAGCTTATGGAGCCTCCGTATCATTCACTCCGACTGGGTCACAATTAGACAAAGATGCTATCAATGACCTTGAAGTCAATGTTGGTGACACCATTGATTTCTCTTTTGTGTTAGATACTAGCGGTCTCACTGCTAATTTACAGTCATTAGACATTCTTGTACAACAAGATTCTACTGAGCTTGTTACTCTAGAAGGATTTAGGACAGATGCAGATATAGCTGCCTTTTCAGGGTTTACATTCAGCCCAGTAGAAAACCCACCCTTGGGGATATCTACAGCACTTTTTAAACGTAGTGATTCAATTGGAGTTTCTCCAGACTCTATCCTAGAGATAGTGAGGACAACTGACCAAGTACTGCCTGGGTTTAAGAATGATGGATTGCCTGACTTAGCAGTTACCGTTACCTCGGCAATTGATGCTAATGGTATAGACGTAACCAGTCTATTTCAAGCAGCTAGCCAAGGTCTTGATGTTCAGCCCGCCCCTGTTCCTGAAACCACATCACTCTTAGGTTTCTTAGGATTAGCTGCTTTGGGGACTAGTTCATTATTAAAGAACTGTTCAAAACGGGTTTAATTGTTTCAGTAGTATTCATAGTTTCAGGTTTTGTGGATGTAAACATTTAGCTGTCAGCGGTCAGCCG
>NZ_JAAHHE010000250.1:0-8927 GCF_010692525.1 Moorena sp. SIO3B2 | reverse complement strand
AGGATGTGTCCCGCATTGTCATCAAAAAACTCTTCCGCGCCCATGTAAATTGCTGTTTTGCCAGTAAAAATACATGGTCCATCCTCTGGGATCACAACTTTGAAAGAAACAGAATCCAGACTTTCCAGCAGCAGGGGTTCTTCGAGGTTGTAGTTTTGGCAATCCAGAAGCCGATAGGGACGCTTTGCTCGAATTTCTACTTGACCAAAACCTGACCTGACCAAGTGCTGGACATAGGATTGATAAGTGAGGGCACCAGACAGACACATAGCTCGTAGCCGCTCATCTTCCTGTAGATGGGGTGGAATCGGACGAGTTGCAATGGGGTCACTCATTAACAGTCGTCCACCTGGTTTTAAGACTCGATAGGCTTCTTTGAGTGCCTTCATCAGGTCAGCCGGTTCAAAGATGTTGAATAGGCAATTCTGAGCAACCACATCTACAGAATCATCTGGCATAGGTAGGGCAAAGGCATCCCCTTCCCGAATTTCCACAAAACTCTGGTCAAACCAGGAATTGTCTTGAGCAGCAATCTTCAGGTTACGGGTAGCCGCCTCCCGCATGGCCTGAACTGGCTCAACAGCAATCACACCCCCTGGACGTTGGGAAAAATAAGCAAACTGTAACGCCTCTAAACCACCACCAACACCGACATAGAGGACCGTTGGCTGATTGCTGAGTTCCGTGGGATGTACCGTCGTACCGCAGCCATAATTCATATCCGCCATCATTGGAGGAATTTTCAGTCCTGGCAGTTGTAAGGGGCTACTTTGGACACAACACAAACCAACTTGGGGTGTTTGGGCGACTTCAGAATAAAATTCAGCAGTTGTTTCGAGATAGGTCATCAGAATCCTTTACTTGGCAAAGATGGTAATGCTATTGATAGTAGGGTGGAAATTGAAAACTAATTCTGAACCAGTATAGTTCCTCAGTTGAGCGTTAATGCTACAAAATTCATGTATCCTCTGATCCCAAATCCCGGTTCAAAACCCCGTTGATTATTTTGATCATCTAGTCAGCGAAGTGCGGACTTTGTCATCTTCAAGAAGGCTTCGCCTATGTCTAGCCGCGATTTATAGCAGAAGTCAGAAGTCCTTTGTCAGAAGTCAAACTCTTGCGCTTACTTAGGTTTGAGACTTTTGTCATGTCCTAACTGCCCTGTCTTGATGCAAAGCGCGAGTGGGGGAAACCCCCAAGACCGCGCTGCATCGCTGGCGACTGCTATATTATTCGTTTAGGCTATAGGGAAGCTACAATAGGGAATTTGGAATTAACGCGCTGTTGCAGGCTTTTGCTCCAATTTGTCTTCAGGTAAGCAACGGTACAATCCCTTGCCTCACCCTTAGATGCTATTAAACTCATGCCAGATGAATTTTTCGAGTAGTACACCATGAATTTTTACTGAGATTACCACGCGATCGCTCATGCTTAGGGTATAGGATGCTGGGGTAATCAGGTGATCAGGTCATGGGGTGACTCGGGTGACTTAAGCATTCAGCCGTCAGCTATCAGCTATCAGCTAGCAGTTATAGCGCTACGCGCAAGCTTAAAGGAACTTGCGTCAGAAGTCAAAAGTAAGCTATGACTAAGTTTCGGAGTTTAGGAATGTCAAACGTCTGAATGCGTAGTGCTATATCAGCTAATGCGCTACAGATGGTGCTACTGATCGGTGCTTTTGAATAAAACAGGTAAGCATTCGAATAATGCTGAGTTACGGAAAGCACCGATCAGTAGCGTGAGCCAAAGGCTGACGGCTGACGGCTGAATGCTTACACAGAAACTAAGACAGAAACAATTGTGTCCACTCAACACCCCCAATCACCTCTGAGCATAAGAGTATGGTAGAAAGAGCTACCATTACAATCAGGGAGTTGATGAATGTCGAAAAACCAGTATGCAGAACGCCTCAGACAACAAGAGAGAGTTTACCTCAAGCGTGTTGCTGATTACTCTTCACTAAAGTCGATACCAGAAATATGGCCCCTTGCTGCCCAACGCTTTGGGTCAATCATTGCTCTGCAAGACCCTCACGCTGTGGGAGCTCATGGTGCTCCAGCCTCGACCCTAACCTATACCCAGTTGCACGAGCAAATCGAGCAATTTGCGGCTGGATTACAATCCCTAGGTTTCCAGCCAACACTGGATGAGAAGGGTATTCCTACCCGAATTGCTTTATTTGCTGATAACTCTCCTCGATGGCTAGTTGCCGATCAGGGGATCATGACTGCAGGAGCAGTAAATGTGGTGCGCTCAGGTCAAGCAGAACGGCAGGAATTGCTTTATATTCTCCAAGATAGCGGTAGCACGGCTCTGGTAGTAGAACACCTCAAAACTTTGGAAAAATTAGGCGATCGCTTGGATGGGCTACCGATTGAATTAGTGATTCTCCTTTCTGAAGAACAACCACTATCGACCGGATCATCCCGACAGATTGTTAACTATACTCAACTCATGGAAGCCGGGGCATCTCGGTCTGTTACCAAAGCTAACCACAACCGGGAAACCTTGGCAACTCTGCTGTATACATCTGGTACCACAGGCAAACCCAAAGGGGTGATGCTGAGCCATGGTAATCTCCTGCATCAGGTCAACACCCTTGGTACAGTAATAGCAATCGAAAAAAGCGATCGCGTTCTTTCTATCCTGCCTACCTGGCACGCCTACGAACGCTCAGCGGAGTATTTTGTGTTATCTCAGGGTTCCACCCAGATTTACACCAACCTGCGCCATGTCAAAAAAGACCTTAAAACCTTCAAACCTAACTTTATGGTCGGAGTACCCCGACTGTGGGAATCGATTTATGAGGGGGTGCAAAAGCAGTTTCGTGAGCAACCGGAAGGTAAGCAGAAATTAGTCCAAAACCTGCTAGGGTTCAGTCAACGCTACATTGAGGCACGGCGGCTTGCTCAGGGGTTGACCTTAGATAATTTAAATCCTTCACCCATCCAAAAACTATTGGCCACAGTGCAAGCTTCCTATTTATGGCCGGTTCATCAATTGGCTAATAAACTAGTTTATCAAAAAGTCCGGGAAGCCACTGGGGGAGAAATCAAGCAAGTCATTAGTGGTGGGGGTTCCTTAGCGAGGCACCTGGATAACTTCTTTGAGATTATTGGTGTCGAAGTCCTAGTCGGCTATGGCTTAACCGAAACATCTCCCGTTACTAATGCCCGGCGTTCCTATCGTAACCTGCGTTTTAGTGCTGGACCACCTTTACCGGAAACTCAAATCCGGATTGTTGACCCTGAGACTCATCAGCCTTTACCCCAAGGTCAAACCGGCTTGGTGATGGTAAAAGGACCACAGGTGATGCAGGAATATTATCACAAACCAGAAGCTACCGCTAAGGCAATTGATCGAGACCGGTGGTTTGATACAGGGGATTTAGGTTGGGTGACCCCCCAGAATGATTTAGTCCTCACTGGCAGAGCAAAAGATACTATAGTTCTGACCAATGGAGAAAATATCGAGCCACAACCAATAGAAGATGCTTGTTTGCGCAGTGCTTACATTGACCAGATTATGCTAGTGGGTCAAGACCAAAAGGCATTGGGTGCCTTAATAGTACCAAATCTAGATGCCTTGCAAGGGTGGGCAGCGGCTCAAAATCTTACCCTTGATGTATTCGCTCAAGATGTTGATTTAAATACTAAAGAGGTTCAGACGTTATACCGGACTGAATTAAACCGAGAAGTCCAAAATCGACCAGGTTATCGCCAAGATGACCGCATCAGCACCTTTAGGCTGATTCTAGAGCCGTTTTCCCAGGAAAATGGCATGATGACTCAAACCTTTAAAATCCGACGACCTGTAGTCACAGAACGCTATCGCGCTATCATTGACGGGATGTTTGCGTGAAGTACCCCAACCGGCTTGACCAAAGGTCATGGGATTGCTCGCATTCTCAGGTCAATTCAGGGACGGTCTTATTCGTCTTATCGGCAAAGCCGACGCGGGGCGCGTTCGGGTTTCCCGCGCGCGTCCCCGACGCCTAAACCAGAGGCGCTTTCCTAGGCCGGGGAACCCGGCCTAGGAAAGCGCGCCTGCTGGAATTGGTCGTTGACGAGGCGTCCACAGGCAGACATCCGCCTTCTATCGACGTATAACTTTTACGACAGACTTACCATGGAATTACAGCTCTATGGCTAACCAGCCGGGGCAAGTCTCTTCCGGGAGACTAAACCTTAGAATAAGGCAGCCTTAATCATAAAGTTTTAACCCTTTTACCCATAGCCGACAAACCATAAAGGCTGCCTTATTCTTGCGGTAACTTCTGACCCTGAGCTCTGAAGCGTACTTTGTACACCTTTGATAAGGTAGCCTTTTAGTCAGTCAGGCGGGTCAACGACCAAGTTGATTATATCACGAATCGTCGTAAGTTGAGGCGCGACCCCGTAATTTAATTCTTCAAGCGGAAAGCGCGCCTCCGTAGTCTCGCTATCCATCCCCACCTTCAAAGAAGGTGGGGAATTCCGCGAGTTTCTGTTAAAACGTTAGAAGGTTTAGAGGTGCGGGCCTCAAACCTTGAGACTGAACCTCAATCTTCTTTTGAAGAATTATTGAGCAATATCACCAGTCAAACTCTCAATCCCTCAAAGTTACATAGTGGAACGCATATGGACGACTCTAATAAGAACTTACTCTTGAAACGGCCAATTAATATCAAAGCCATCGTTACCCCTCGATGGAAGGAAGAGGTTCAGCAACAACTACAAAATCAAATCAACCAACTCGACGGCCAACTGCAACAGATTGATCTGCAGGGACAAAAAGCGATCGCTGAGATTAAAAACCAGAGCGTGAATCCTCCTGGTCCTCAGGTATCGCAACAAATTGAAAGCATTCAAACCCAGGTCAATCAAAAGAAAAGTGAACTGCTAGAGCAGAAAAACCAGCAACTTCAGCAACTACAACAAGTCCAAACCCTCGAACTCGACCAGGAAGTTAGTCAAGGTCAGCTAGAAAGCTTCTTCAGGGTGGAAGAAGGAGATAACCTAGTCAAAAAGATGAACGTGGAAATTCTGCTGCGGGATGGGGTTATCGAAGAGATTCGCGGTGATATTTAACGGAAACACAGGACATGAATAAACAGGGATACACGGATATCTGATTATCCGTGTATCCCTGTTTAAAAATCTCTGTATTGTCTTTCACGCCTTTGCCATTGACCCAGCCATTACTGGCAAAATTCCGTTGACCAATCCTGATGACCCCGTCCCTCTCGACAGGTAAACTGTTGACCAGCCCACATGATCTGCCACTTTTTGCCAGTTTGGGCTGATTCCTTGGGTGATAACTCAATACGATACCGGATGCCACGTACAGAGTCATCCGGTAAACCCGTTTGAGTGATGGTGACTACCGCTTGATCAGGTTGAGGATAATCTACCTTGACCTGTTGATCAAAGTTTCCTTCAATCAACGATTGGTTTTGACCAAAGGTAGATAATGCGATCGCTTTTGGATCGGCACCAATCAGTTGATCCGGTTTTGCCTTATTGGCTAGGTCAATGGCTTTATAGTCTTCTCGCTTAGTCTGGACATTAGCAGGAGACTGAATTGGTTTGGGTTCAGGGGGTTTGCTAATCAGATTGCAAGCACTCAGGATTAGGATAATACCTGTAAGCGCGGTCAGGGAAAGTTTTTTGTTAAGCATCTCATATCAAGTTGCATTCGATAGAAATCAAGCTAACTTGTCGGCTGTTGACAGTCAACTCTCAACGATCAACATTTAACAGTCAACAGTCAACACTTAACACTTAACACTTAACAAAACACATTATCCCCGGGGGCCCAAGTCCATCTAATTACTGATGGCATTATTTATAGCGCTTGAACACTGACCCAGCACCGATAGCACCCAACATCAACAGACCCAATGTCGAAGTTGGTTCGGGAACTTTCTTAGAAGGCTTAGGGGGATCTGGGAAATCGGTAAACTTGATGCCAGAAACCGCACCACTTCCTGGTAGTTTAATATCCAGCTTGGTCACTGAATACTCAGGAAGATAGCTGAAATCGTAAGTGGATAGGGAGTTGTCTGTGCCAAATTTTAGTGATTGTTTCTCTGTTGTGCCATCCTCCAGAAACGCTTTAACATATCCGTTTTTATTCTTCGGATTCTCATCAATGTCTAGAAGCGTGACGTAATCAACAGAAACGGCTTGATCAAAAACAAAGGAAATGATACCACCGCCAGCCCAGTCATCGGGTGTTTTACTTTTGTCCTCGTTGATAATTAGAACGTTACCCTGTGGCTTCGTACCAAATGAAGGTCCCGTGGCTAAGTCATCGTCTCCACCGGTGCATGTAATCCCAAAATCAGGTCCGCAATTGCTGTTGAATAACCTTAAGGGATGATTAGACCCTTTGTTACTGGTTATATGCACACCGAATTTTGCCCATTGCTCACCAATATTTTTCTTAGTCCCCGCCTTGAGAATGTTACCAGCATCATCCTTTTCAAAATCCAGTAAGTATTCATCAGCTAGAGCGGGATTACCACCTACTGTTCCCAAAGTAACTAAGGCAGCTGTGAGCGTAACTGTTGATAACTTTTTCATGGTTTTTCAACCCCTCAATACTGACTTAATTTTAGCGCTAAAATCTTTTTTTATATCTTTTTTTGAGGATTTTTATTAACCTTTACTATCTACTATTCAGGTAATATAGCAGAATTCTGAATTCTGAATTCTGAATTCTGAATTCTGAATTTAAACTCTTGCCATACTGTAGTTTGAGACTTTTGTCATGTCCTAATTACCCTGGCGACTGCTATAAATAGATTATTATATAGCAATCCTCAATCATTTTTAAAATCACTGGACTTATTAAAAAATAGCTCCAACTCCGGTCCCTTCTGCCTTCTGCCAGCCCCCCTTATTAAGGAGGGGGGATTACTCCTGCATTAAAGCAGCCCATTTATTTCACGAATCAGATCGGATTGCTATAGTTATTTTATGGTTAATTAACCTATAGATTAGGTATAAGTTTCCTCTCTTGGGATAAATTATTCATTTCTTTAACGTTTGAGTCGGTTAATTAAAGATTCAGTGAAATGACCTTCATCCGGCCACCAAAATCGATAGGATTTAAGGTTATACTAAACTAGCTCTTAGACTGACCCTCTCAGCAGTCAACCGATAAGAGCTATTAGCATGTATAGAGTGATTGGTAGCTACCCACTCCCCTAATCCCTAATCCTGAGCAAAAAGAGGATATCCGTATTGTATAAAACCATCGAAGCCCTCTGCCTCATGGTTTCTTTACACAGTACGATGGCTTTGTGGGGCTTATTCAAGCTACAATGCAAGCTGGCATAATGTTTTTGCTAGCTCACTAGAATTGATTTAGAAGACCACCCCATGATTCACGAAGTTTTCATGCCCGCCCTCAGTTCAACCATGACCGAAGGCAAAATAGTTTCCTGGGAAAAATCTCCCGGAGACAAAGTCGAAAAAGGTGAAACCGTGGTGGTGGTTGAGTCGGATAAGGCTGATATGGACGTTGAGTCCTTCTATGAAGGATATCTGGCCACAATCACGGTATCAGCTGGTGACTCTGCTCCGGTGGGAGCCCCGATTGCTCTGATTGCGGAAACGGAAGCGGAAATTGAAGCAGCTAAACAACAAGCTGCCCAATCTACACCAGCTACTGACACAGCAACGCCTCAGCAAGCAACGGCCTCAACCCCAGAACCGGTACAGACCGCTCCTGCTGCCATTGCTGATACTCCCAGCCGCCGTAATGGACGAATTATTGCTTCTCCCCGAGCTCGTAAACTAGCGAAGGAATTAAGGGTTGATCTGAATACCTTAAGAGGAAGTGGTCCCCATGGCAGGATTGTGGCTGAGGATGTGGAAGCAGCAGCAGGTAAAGTCAGTACTCCCCCAGCACCAGCCACCACCCCAGCAGCACCGCCGACACCGGCTGTAATGCCCACTCCCACCCCAGCAACTATGCCAGCTCCTCTGCCAGCACCTCCTGCGGCTGTACCCCTGGGAGAAGTGGTGCCGTTCAATACCCTGCAAAATGCAGTGGTGCGGAATATGATGGTCAGCCTGCAAGTGCCTACCTTCAGGGTTGGTTACACCATCACTACGGATGAGTTGGATAAGTTATACAAAAAAATCAAGCCTAAGGGTGTTACGATGACAGGGCTGCTAGCTAAGGCAGTAGCGGTTACCTTGCAGAAGCATCCCTTGGTCAATGCTAGTTATACCGAACGGGGAATTCAATATCACAGTTCCATTAATGTAGCTGTGGCTGTGGCAATGGCTGATGGTGGCTTGATTACCCCAGTATTGCGCCATGCGGAGCAGCTGGATATTTATTCTCTGTCTCGCACTTGGAAAGATTTAGTAGACCGTGCCAGAACTAAGCAGTTGCAGCCAGAGGAATATAATTCCGGTACTTTCACCCTATCCAATTTAGGCATGTTTGGTGTAGACCGGTTTGATGCGATTTTGCCCCCAGGACAGGGTTCTATTTTGGCCATTGGTGCATCCCGTCCTACTGTAGTAGCTAGCCCTGACGGCATGATGGGAGTAAAGCGTCAGATGCAAGTGAATATTACCTGTGACCACCGGATTATCTATGGTACTGATGCGGCAGCGTTCTTGCAAGACTTGGCGAAGTTGATTGAAACTGAACCGCAATCGTTAACTCTTTAAGTCATTAATCGTAGGGTGGGCAGTGCCTAGCAAAGCCCTTTGCAAGCTTGATTATCTGTCTGGTGCACTGCCCACCCTACATGAACTTTGGGTTAAACCTAGTCATTAATGGTAAGGTGGGCAGTGCCTAGCAACGCCCTTTGCAAGCTTGATTATCTGTCTGGTGCACTGCCCACCCTACATGAACTGCTTGATCACTGAGAGGGGCGCACGGTTGGTTGTGCGCCCCTCTCAGTAAAATTGTTCACTATT
>NZ_JAAHHE010000025.1:0-73902 GCF_010692525.1 Moorena sp. SIO3B2 | reverse complement strand
AACCTTCAACCTTCAACCTTCAACCTCCAAACCTTCAACCTTCAATTTCTCCACCAACTACCACATTCCGAATCCTTAAGCTTGGTCCTGCACAACCTACAGCTAAGCCGCTTTGTCCACCTTTACCACAGCCACCGGATTCATCCCAATAGAAATCATCACCAATAGCTTCAATATCAGCTAAGGTCTTGAACACATTACCAGAAAGAGTGACATCTCGCACAGGTTCAGCAATTTGACCATTGCGAATCATCCACGCTTCTCCAGCACTAAAGGTAAACATTTCACCATTAGTCATACCTCCTAGCCAATTTCGAGCATAGACTCCTATTGGGATATCATCGAATAACTCTGCTACTGGAGTAGCTCCGGGTCCTATCCAAGTATTAGTCATCCGAACAATCGGGGGATAGTGGTAATTGAGACAACGAGCATTACCAGTAGGGGTTTCGCCTAACTTACCAGCAGTTTCACGGGAGTGAAGACGTCCAACTAATACACCATCTTTAATCAACTGAGTGGTAGTGGCTGGAGTGCCTTCATCATCGTAGAAATAGCTACCCCGGTGTCCTTGGGTCGCAGCTCCATCAAAGATTTGCAACTCCTTTGAGCCAAAACGACGCCCTATACTCATCACTTCTAGTAAGTCAGGATTTTCATAAGCCATGTCGGCTTCAGAAAGGTGTCCAAAGGCTTCGTGAACAAACAAACCAGTCAGGATGGGGTCGATAACTACTGTATAATTACCACCAGTTACAGGTGGTAAGGATAGAGCATCTACAGCACGTTGAGCTGCTCCATGGACTTGTTGATCAAGATTGGTCAGGTCGTCATAGCCTTGGCGAGAGCCAATGGTTTCTCTACCAGTATGGACACTATCGCCATTACGAGCAGTAGCAGCAAAACGCATTTCCAGATCTGCCCAAGATTGCTCTATCAAGGTACCTTCGGAAGTAGCAATGATGATGCGCTGGTTAACATCCCCATACCGGACAGAAGTGGTAGCAATGCTACTGTCATAACTTCTGAGAATTTGATTGTAGCGATCGCATAATGCTTTCTTCTGCGCCAAGGGAATTTGTCTAGGGTCTGTACCAGTCAGGGGTAACTTACAAACATCCTGTCTTGGTTCAATGGGAGCAAGGGTGGTTTCTTGATTACCCACAATCCTAGCTGCTGCGATCGCGTCTTCGACTCGTTCTTTAATAGCGCTAAGCTGGTTAAAACTCGAAAAACCCCATCCTCCATTATAACATGCTCTTACTTGTCCACCGATAGAAAGACCTTCACTAAGGGTTTCTATCTTGTCACCCCGTAATAAAATGCTAGTTCCTTCGGCTTCTTCTAAGCGAATAGCTAAGTAATCGACACGGGAGCCATATTGAGCAATTAGGTCACAGAGTAAGTTTTTGGTATCAGTTAGGACAATTGGCATAGTAGGGGAAAGAGCAAATAACTATTCTATTGTGCAATGAGTAGGGGCTCTAGTGCTATCGTAAGCATTTAGTCGTCAGCTTATGTGCTACACACACGCTACGCGAACAGCTTATGTTCTTTGTTTTACGTCATATCATGTTAAAACTTACACTATTATAGCATAATTTACCCCTTAGATTATTCAACATAAGCAGTAAGGTAAGCCTCAACCCTAGTCACTTCAATAATATTGACTACTTGTAACAATTAACCTTATTATACATAATTATCGACGTTATTCTAAATTTTAATTATTTCGATAATCATAACAATAAGAATTAGACCAATAATATTATTGCTTAACCCTTGATGTAGTGTCTATTTACTTACCGACTTTTCTTGCCACTATCCCAAAATTATCACTAACTTTCAGCAACAGATTGAGGGCGAGTGCTATTAATAATATGTGACAGAATACCGAGCAGAGCATCTAAATTACCAATAAAGTGTTCTTCTGACTCAATATAAACCGAATTTTTGACTAATTTGAGAAATTTCCATAGGCTTCCAGTTGTGACTCCACCATAGATAAACGGAATAGGATTATTTTTGTGCTCATTAAAAATTTGAGCAGCAACCATTTCAGCAATACACTGAGGGATAGCGGATTTAAGGTTATCATTTTTGGCTTCTACTAGAATAGCAATAGGAGCAGTAACCTCCAACTGTTCAGGAGAATGACTAATGATAAAATCACACCTACCGTTTAGCCCTTTACTTTTATCAATAGTAAACTCTGTGCCAGAGAAAAGGCTGATTTGACGCTTGAATTGCTTGCGAATTTCCACTAAAATAGGAGCAACAATCAATTCAGAGCGCGCTTTTTCCGTATCGATTTCCAATCCTAGAGGTAGGTTTTCTTCTAAAATCTCTTTCAATAAAGGACTAGGAGTAACTGGTTCAACTGATTCAAATAAGTTAACTCGTTCTTGAATCGATAGGTTAAATTGATGTTTGAGTGTATCTAGAGTAAATTCACTGTAAGACATGGCTTTAGCTAGCTATATGTAGCTGTTATCAATCCTTTGAGGTACTATCATAAGAATTCAGTGGTCAGCTGTCAGCCGTGAGCTAAAAGCTCATCCTACGCGAACAGCTTAAAATAAATCTGGAACAGGAGAATTTAATCATTCGAGATTGAGAGTATTGAAACTATGGTAATTTGCCCATCTAAGCATAAGCTGAATAGTTACTCATAATCTACCTCAACAATCTCAGTATATTCAAACTGATTTGGACTACGCCTTACCAAATCATAACGATTTCCAGCTAGCTCAATAACATCTTCTTCACAATCAGACTTAGGAGAATTGTAAGTCAACACATACTCTTTACCAAGAAAAGGAAGTATCTCATCAGCCACTTCTCCTCGCCACTGAGTCTGAGTCACTAAAACTACTAATTGATTCGCCAGTCTAGGTAAGATATTAGCAATTCGCCGACGATAGATTTCATCCAAGCTTCCAAAGGGAGAATCCATTACAATAGGAAAAGTACTACTATCGGGTCCCATCAGAGAATGCTCTTGACTCCAATCCCTAACTCGGTCAATAATTCCGCCGATAAAGGATAAACTTAGAATCTGATTCTCTCCCGTAGACGCAGCAACTAGGTTTTCTTCCCCAAGAGTACTTTCTACTAAGGTTAACTCATACTTATCACTCAACTTAGGAATGTAAGGTGTAAAGGAAATTGAGATAAATATCTCCTGGACCCGCTTCTCCAAAGAAGTCCGAAACTGAGTTTCTAAACGTTCCCTAACTTCAATTAACCGTTCAATAGAATCTTGAGCAGCAGCAATCCGTCGCTGTATCAACGCCTGCTTACTTTCATTCATTTTGTGCTTAGCAATCTGCTTATCCTTTAAGTCAATGTCTGTATCCAACTGTTCAATTTGTTGTTGATTACCTCCTTGCTCTAGGGTTAGCTCCCGAATCCTAGTATCTATCTCATCCAATTGTTGTTGGAGGTGACTGATATCCTCATCGGGAAAGTTACGTAACTTTTTCTTGATATCATCTAGTTGGGTCTCAATTCTAGAAAGCTCAGTTCTTCCCTGAGCAATAGTATCTTGTTGTTGGTCAACATCCTGCCAAAATTCTGGCACCTGTTGGTTAATTTCATCAACCTGGGAACCCATACGAATTGCCGTTTCTTCCACTTCAGCCATTCCGGCTTTATCCATCCAGGCTGCTACTTGCTGATGAGCATGAGTTCCCTCAGTTAATTCTACACCACAGATACAGCGCTTGTGTTTAAGTAAATCCCCAACAAATTGCCGCTTAATCCCAACAGGTAATTCCCCTCTTTCCGTTATTAAGTCTTTGACAATCTCTTGAAAAGTTGAGCTTACCTCTGAGAGCAGCACCGTATAGCCACGAGTTGATATAGCTCGTTTCAAGATATTTTGGCTTTGTTTTAGCTGTTCTCTAATTAACTTTTCTCTAGCTTCTAGTTCATCCCGCAGTTGTTGTAACTCCTGAGCGCCACCGAGTTCTAATAACCGTTGACCAATTATCTTCTTTAGCTCATCTTGCTCCTCTAACTCCTGCTTGATTTCCCTTTGACGCTTGATTAGACTCTGGCTCTTCTTTTCCGATTTTCGCTGTTGTTTAAGCAATTGCTTAGTTTCAGAGTCGCCAATTAAAGACAATTCATAGTCTAAGGTTTTTTTCGCTTCCCTTAAATGTTTAATGGAGCGATTTAAAACTTCTACCCCTAGCAAGGTCTTGGTTGCTTCCGCAACTTCTGACTTTTTATCGGAGCGTACCAGTTGCTCAATTCGTTCCCCATCAAAAAAGAAGTATTGGTGCAAACTAGCTGGTAAAATTTGACCAATGATATCCTCGGGTAGTTGTTGAGGTAATAACCAGCGTCCATCATCTCCAGCGATTTGGAGATACAATTCTGTGTTACCTTGATCGACTCCTAACTCAGTTTTGTAAGTACGACATAGACGTTTGACTTGGTAGCGTTTATTATTATGTTCAAATGCCACTTCTACCCAACAGTCTACTGGTTTATTGAACTGAGCTTCAGCAAGAGCTCGCTTATTCAGCAGTTGGTCTTCTGAAGCAAAAGCAGCACTAAACTTTTCATAGAGTACCCACGAAAAAGCATTCAGGATGGTAGTCTTACCTGCACCATTATTCCCATGAATAATCGTAGTGTTTTGCTCGCCACTGGCTAACACAATCACGGGAGTCTTACCATAAAACTGACGAAAATTAAATAGCTGAATAGATAGCAGCTTCATTGAACTTCTTCCTTGACAATTCTCAGGATATCATCATTAATATTACGGGGAGTTTTCATATAGAGTTTATCCTTTTCTGCCTGCAAGACTCGCTCTATAATTCGGCGCACTTCTAGGGGAGCAGTGATAATCGGCTCCTGGACATCATGGAGTTCATTCTTGCTAGGAGAATAAGTAGAAGATTTTTCAGCTACTCTTCTGGAAATGACTGATGTAGCACCACTGGTAGAGTATCTAAATGTCATAACCGTATTTTTTAAAAAAGCGACTAACCTGTCAGATCGTGTCCGGTTGTTTCGGTAGTGTTATTTGTTGTTTATTTTAGTAATCGGTAAGGGTAAATAGGGAATAGCTTGGTAGTAATCACACTTACCAATTCCCGATTACCAATTATCAATTACCCACGCTTTACACTATCGATGTTCCCGGACATGATACCATATCCAGCCTGACTAAATTTATTGTAAGACTTTATTGTTTATTTATACTATAACCCAAAAATTTTGCCAGCTCTTAATAAAGAGAGTCACCCAAAGCAGTACTCTATCTCTGTAGGTTTTTAGTTTTCGATTGAAACCTGCCCACAATCACAGACAATCAAAAATGAAAAACGCAATTACGGCTTTCGGATTTTCTCTATTATCTTTAATGTTGCCCTCTGAAGCTAGGGCATATGATTTAGATTTCACTAATCTTTATGTGTTTGGTGATAGCCTATCGGATACTGGCAATTTGTTCAATATCAGTAAGGCAAGCAATCAGCTAAATCCCACTCTTCCCATCATCCCCCAGAGTCCACCCTACTTTCAGGGACGTTCTAGCAATGGTCCGATCTGGGTAGATTATCTAGCAGATGCTCTGGACATAGACCTGAAGCGATCTACTGATTTGTCGTTGCTGTTACCGGATTCCCCGATACTGTCTCCAATCACTATCACTCCCGATGGCCCTCGGGTGAGTTTTTTCTTCAATGGTGCGACGACTACTCAAAGCGTAAACTTTGCTTTTGGTGGTGCTGGAACCGGATTGGCTGGGATTGGTCAGTTCGGGGAGGTTGTACCGGGATTACTCACCCAAGTCCCAGGGTTTACCAATGACCTAATCGTATCTGATCAGATGGCTGACCCCAACGCCCTCTATATTCTGTGGTCAGGTGCTAATGATTACCAGAGTGTGGAACCTCCTAATCCTACTGAGGTCGTCGGGAATATACAGACAGCACTGAACTCCCTGTATAACTTTGGTGCTCGCAATTTCCTAGTGCTTAACTTACCGGATTTGGGAAAGATACCTCAATCACTGAGGCTAGGTAGTGCATTATCGACTCGCCTCACGGATTTGATCGAGCAGCATAACTCTGTGTTGGACTCCACCCTTAAGGTTTTGAGCCAATCATTACCTGACATTAACCTGATATTCTTTGATGAATATGACCTATTTAATCAGGTTGTGACCAATCCTGGAGACTTTGGTTTCACGAATGTGACGGAAACGTGCTTAGATCAAGCAACGTTGATTGCCTGTGCTAATCCAGACGAGTTTTTATTCTGGGATAGCTTCCACCCAACGACAGCTGGCCATCAGATCCTAGCGGAATCCACCTTAGCAGCACTTAAGTCCCAAGACAAGCCTGAATCTAAGTCTGTACCAGAACCAGTGTCTTCTGCTTCCTTAGGAGTGATAGGGCTTGCCTGGTTGCTTCGGAAACAGTTGAATAAATCCTGCTAGATTTTACTATTAAGTGTAACACAGTGGCAGCTTTCCGAGCTGTCACCGTTGATACTAAATTGATACTAAATAAATTGATACTACTATTGGTAAATTCTATGGGTAAATTTCTGTTAATCTTATCTGCGATCGCTTGTCTATCTCAGACTGCTATAGCTCAGACAAAACCAAGGCGTTGGGTCAGAGTCATGTCAAATGCTCAGACAGGCAATATCCACTACTTTGATGTCGATTCTTTGGTCACCACCACTGATGAAATGGGCAATCCCATCCACTCCTTTGATAGTAGGATAGTATTTGGTAATCCTCTCGAACCAGGAGTGTATTCTGCCATTATCACGGTTCAAGTTAATTGCCCTGAGCGTTCCATACGTACATCGCGTTTTGAACAATACGATTCCCAGGGTAGTATAATCAGCCGGGAAGAATCGGAGAATGATTGGTACACAATACCCACACCCGATACTCCAACGGTTCATGTCATGAATGGTTTTCACACCTTAGCTTGTAAGTCTAAGACTAATGTTGTTAACCGTTGACTGTTAACTGTTAATTGTTGATTGTTAATTGTTGACAGTTAACTGTGGAGTCGGAACTCTGCACTTTCCGACTCAGGACTCAATTGATATCACTGATCAGAAGATTAACTAATTCTTGGGTGATAGGGAAACCAGTTTGTTGCTCAAAGTGTAAAAACATCGGACTGGGGTTAGCTTCAAGAAACACGTATTCACCATTTGGCTTTAAACGCCAGTCAATCGCCGTCCACTGGAGCCAAAACGCTCTAGTGATAGCTTTACACTGCTGTTGCACGGTCTTTGGCAGCCTGACCGGAATCAATTGAGCATCGATATCTTCTCGAAAGTCAAGAGACTTGGAGCGAATTTCTGCCGAGTACATCGAGTCCCCAATTACATAGGTGCGAATATTGGTGCCAGGGATATACTCCTGTATAGTAACAGGAGAAAGCCGCAGGGCTAAGTTTAGTCGTTCAGGTTGTAGATGTTGTTCTGTTAAAAACTGGACATGAGCATCACCATAGACTGGCTTAAAAATTACTTGCTCATAAGACTTCGTAAACTTAATGATAGCGTCTGGATCATTACTAATTAGAGTATGGGGAATCGTTACACCCATTTGTTGAGCTTTGCTCAATTGTAGAGGTTTTTCCTTATGAAATTCATAAGCTTGCCATGAGTTAACCCAGTGAATTGAGGTTCCTTGCATCAACGTTCTTAGGGTACTCATAGCATCATTAAAAGCAACTCTATGCTGTAATGGATTTTTGATTGGGGGAATTTGAACTCCAGAAAAATTACGCCAAAAGATGCTACGAATATCTCTCAGACGTAATTGATAGCCATCGGATAGGGTGAGAATTCCATCGTTAGTGTGTGGCTGCCAAGATAGGCGTAATTTAGTAGGAAACAGAGAGGTATCGAGATAGTTTGTCTTGCCTCCAGCCTTAGTCAGAGCATAGTTGATATGCGCAGCGTGAGTATCTTCAGGGTTGCCCAAAATTAAAATATTCATCTATTGCCAAACAAAACGAACTAGTATTTATACTGTTCTGCTGATTACCCAAGTTCTTTTTTTGTTTCGGTTTACTAGATAATAGTGTGGCTAATCAAGTCAATATCATACTTTGTTTGGTAATAAATTGGTATTTTAAAACACACTCTAAGCCAAATTAATTTTGGTATACTATAAGTTATATTTCCCTGATCACAGGTAAATTTTATAGTTAAATACATCCTGATATTACTCCGAAAATATAGTGCACTCTGTTGACAAATTGCCTAAATGCTGAAAAACGCTGCTAATCGGTCCAGGGAATTGTCACTAGATGGCTTACCCCTTGAGGGCGACATTTCTCACTATAGCAATCCTATAGGATTGCTATATGCCCTAATCTTTATAATTACTAAAAAATTGGCAAGTGTGCCAATCTTGAGATTCTTTTCACTGGTAATGGTTTAAGGTCAATACCTGAGAGATGTTGTTTGTGTTCGATAGCAGTTAGGTTGTTACTCAAGGCTTCGAGCAGGTCTCCCCCTTCTTCTGACAAGGCGCTTTGTGCTTGCACCCCCTTCTTCCTCGATCGCGAAGGTGGTAATATTGCCATCTTCTCCAATTCCATCCGTAACAATACCTCCTTCTTTACATGAGCTTTGGCGAGTAGGGACATTTAAACTGTCGTGTTGAGCAGGTGGACTGGCAAGTTGAGTATTCATGACTGCTTTGAATTGCTGAAAGCGCTAGTTCAAAAAGATGGTCAGAGAAATAATCTCTGTATGTAACCATGACAAAATAACCTGGCTTTCGTAATCCAGATAATTACTGATCCTGTTAAATCTTTTACAATTCTATATCCGTTAATTCTCTACTTTAGCTCTTATTCATGGATAAATACTAACTAAGTAGTCGCCCACAAAACTAGGGGAAGAGAAAGGAAACTCACTAAGGTAGACAAAACCACTGTCCGTGCTACTAAAGGAGCATCTCCCCCAAACTCAGTGACCAACACTACCGTACTAATTGCCACAGGCATGGCACTTTGTAACACCAACACCTGTAAATTTAATCCCTCCAGTCCCAATGCTTGACCAACGGTATGGGCAATTAGCGGAGCTACCAACAAACGCAAGCTAGTCGCAAGCACCTCATACCGTCCTATTACCAAACGGGTGCGGGACAATTGTATCCCCAACACAATTAAATCGATAGGGATTGCTGCCATACCCAACTGGTGAATACCCTTATCTAGCCCTAAAGGCAGTTTTAAGCGCAATAAACGCCAGGTTAATCCTGCCAGCATTGCCCAGAGTAGCGGTAGTTTTAGGGTTAAGCGCACTCCAGAACTAATACTACCCCCTTTAAGTAAAGCGGGACAAATAGCAAACATCAACAAGGCAGCTGTGATCATGTAAACTATAGCGCGTTCTAAACCCGGTGTACCAAAGGCAAAGGAATTGAGAGGAAGCCCGAGGTTTCCAGCATTGGGAAAAATAGCAGCAACCATAAAGCTTTTTTGGACAACTGCTGGTAATTTCAACAGTTTGCCTAACCCCCAACTCAGTAGGTAAAGCAACACAGCGGTAATGATCAAGCCAGCAACTAAACCAGTGGTGCTTTCGGTAGACAGTGTTGTCCGATACAAGCTGTCTGCTATCAACGCTGGTACCAGAATATAAAGAGATAGCTGAGAAAGAGTTTGCTTGTCCAGAGATAACGTGCGACCAGCAATAAATCCAATCAGGATAATTAAACCGACCGAAACGACAGCAGGTAGAATAACAGTCATTAGATAAATACTGAGATGAACCCCATTAAAGCAAAAGTCTTTTTATTAACCGTTTAGTGTTGACCGTTGACTGTTGACCTTCAAGCAACCTTTAACATTCAACATTCAACCTTAAACCTTAAACCTTAAACCTATTTTTGCTAAACTGCTTCAGTCGCCGCCGCAGTTGTTTAATATTAGGTCTGTGACCTCCATAACGCCAACGGATATAAGCATGGGAAATCTGCTCAATGACCTCAGCGGATGCTTGAGGCTGGTCTTGACTTATACAGCTAGCGTACTCTAGGGGAGTTTGAGTCGGATGTTTGACATACCCTTTGGTTGCTAAAATCTTGATCATTTGCTGGTAAATCTGTTCCATTGGTGGCAATGTTGCCAACCAGAAACGATAGCGCCAGTTTTTCCACTGATGCCAACCTAGCCAGCTCAGAAAACCAAATGCGATCGCTAACATCAAACCGCTCAACATACCTAACCAACCACTGGACACCATCTTCCACAATCCAACAAATATTCGGATAATGGTACCAATGGTGAGATGCCATAGGTTGCTGAGTAAACCAGTTATTGGTGAGGGGAGCCAACCTGCTACCCACTGCCAAAACTGCCGCAAGACACTAAAGGTTTGATATTGCTCGACGGAGGGGGGCAGCAATTCATGACCTGGGATGGGGTCAAAGGCAAACCAACCGTATTGAGGGAAATAAACCTCAGTCATGGCATAGGCATCAGTATTGCGGACGATGTAAAACCCAGTAAAGGGGTTAAATTCGCCAGTGCCAAATCCAGCCACTAATCGGGCTGGGATGCCTATGGAACGGAGCATAATCGTGAGGGTGGTGGAGAAGTGGTCGGGATAACCACCTTGATACTTGAAGAGAAAGGCTTCCACCAAATCTTGATTTTCTTCTAAAAAAGGGAATTGTGAGGGGTCTTGGGGGAGGCGATAACGCTGCTTAACCGCCTGGGCTAGATACAAGGCTTTTTCATAGGAAGAAGTAAGAGGTTTTTCTGAAGTGGCTAGGAGTTCTTCAGTACGTTGCCTGACCCTCACTGCAATTTGGGGGGGGATATCCAGATAGTAGTTTTGAATCGACTTGGGGTAGTTATCCCCAGCTTGCTGCAACTTAGTGCGATCGCGAAATGGAACTTCTGATATTACGGTATAGGTTAGTCCTTCTACTAAACCTAAAGGCGATCGCAAACTGCCTTCTGCTCCAATACCTATTTCCCGCGACGGAAAGAACAATTCGTTAGGATAGGCCAAAGCGGGAATCAGATTCGGCAATTCTGATACAGCTGTATAGGTTTGAATTACCTTTTTGGTTTGACCTGTGATCAAGGCAGGTAAGAGTTGGAAGCGATAGGACCAGCTTGGTCGAGTTATTTTCTGAACTTGATTATCCCGAGAAATTTCCCAACCCTGACCCGTGTAGTGGTCAAACGCTAGCACTCGCCAAAATCCCGGTGCTTGAGAACGCACCCGCATCACTACCTTAGGTTTGAGTTCTCCCCGCAGATTCTGGTTAATCTTGCTATTAAAGCCATAGTAAAATGTCTCATCCAACTCACCAGAACCCGTAGCGTTTTGAGAGTCACCACTACCATTTTCCCCTTGCTGTTTCCCTTCACTTACATAGCCAGGGTTAACAATTAACCTATTTTGTGAATCAAATCTCCGGTTTGCCATTTCCCCAGGAGCACTGACGGGATACATCTGGATTTGATAACCAGGGAAACGAGGCATCAGAGCAAAAATCGTTAACCCTAGCGCCATAATTACCCCGATGAATAAAATGAGACGCTTTAGGGGTATGGGTGAGGAGTGTGGATTAAACCAATATAATTTTTTACCTTTTTTTTCCGTAGATATACCCAAGCGTGACTGGTAATCCAGGACAAGAACCGGTAATGCGATCGCTAAAAATACTAACAACAGAGGGGCAAACGCCAGAGTCTGACTCACAGTACCAGCGACCCCCAACAGGATTAGCCCAATTACCATCGAATAGCCCAAATCCTTGCGGCGCGGCAAGTCAAAGCTATGGAGAATTTGCAGCTGAACTAACAACTGAGCTAGAGCTAAGCGGGTATCATTGAGCTGACTGAATACATTGCCCAAAAAGGCTCCCAATGCCAGCAACATCCCCAATGCCAGCAAGAATTTCAGAGCAATGTTACGTTGGCGACGACGATACCAACTCCAGGTTGCTCCCACAATACTTAAGGGTACTGCCCAAAGACTCCAGAAGGTAGATGCGGCGACATCAACAGCCACAATTCCTACTACTACCAGTGCCTGTACCAACACCCTTAACGAAATCGACTCCTCTGTAGGAGGCAATGGCTTCGCCTCAAGACGCTGCCAAAACTGACTCACCATGGTAGATGCGTGATAGGTTATATGTCAAGCTTGGAATGTTAAAGGTTGGAATGTTAAAGGTTGGAATGTTAAAGGTTGGAATGTTAAAGGTTGGAATGTTGTTGGAATGTTGAAGGTTGGAATGTTGAAGGTTGGAATGTTGAAGGTTGGAATGTTGAAGGTTGGAATGTTGAAGGTTGGAATGTTGAAGGTTGGAATGTTGAAGGTTGGAATGTTGAAGGTTGGAATGTTGAAGGTTATAACCTGCAACCTGTTCACCTATTCACCTGCAACCTGTTCACCTATTCACCTGCAACCTGTTCACCTATTCACCTGCAACCTGTTCACCTATTCACCTGCAACCTATTCACCTATTCACCTATTCACCTATTCACCTGCAACCTGTTAACCTGTTAAGCTGCAACCTGCAACCTGTTAACCTGCAACCTATTAACCTATTCACCTGTTAACCGGCAAGTATTCTGACTAATTTGTCGGGCAGATTGCAAAGGTCAAAGGTTTCTGTTCTCCATGATGGAAGCGAATCTCGATAGAACAAATCTGATTCGGTTGTAAATCATAGGATTCTACACTCAGGTAACCTGGATAGGTACGTTCTGCTTTTGCGGAGGCTTGAGGTGTACCTAGAGTTAAGCTACCACCTCTAGGCAAACGAGTGCTGACCCGTAGCTGAGACACACCATCTTCTTGATGATATTCGGCTCGCAGAGTCACTAAACCAGCACTAGTCTCCCACTGGCGCTCCACAGGAGTTTGATTTGGTGAAACTGGAATGGTCAGGGTGGTAAGAATTTCCTTAGCTGCTAACAGAGCTAAGACCATCTTTTGGTCATTGTTAGCTTCTTCGTAAGGTAGGGATGGCAGTAGTTGTTCTGTAGAACGGGCACTTCCCATCAAGATGGTGCCACTCCAGGAGTTAAGGGCATAGAATTCGTCAGGAAACAGCTTTTGAACTGCCCTAACCAGTTTAGCCCCTAGCTGATACTGGGAAGACACTGCCTCAGAGCAGGCTTCTAGCAATTGAGATAAAACGTTTTCTGGTATGGCAGTTGGTAAAGCCAAGTTAGACAACTGTGGCATCCAAAACCTAACTCCGGAAACCCAAGACTCTGCTATTGCGTCAACAATATCAGTTTCATAGTCTGACATTTCTGTCTCCCAAGGAAACAGAGGTGGGTTAAGTTCAATTTGAGCTTGTAGTTTGCGCTTCAATAGCGTCTGGAAACGATTTTGCACGGTTGACATCTCTCCCAAGTTGTAGCGGCGGATTTCACCGCCTAGTGTAAGGTCATCATGGGTGATCGATTCTAGTGAATCCACCCACATGCGGTCTAAAACCGCTTCGCCATTGTGATTAGGGACAATGTTCAAGTTTTCCAAGTCCAGTGATTCTGATAAATCCAGGGGATATACATCAAAGTCAAAATCCGCTGCTGTTGTCTCACCCAGAGGTACAGTATCGTTTACTTGACCGTTTGATGGTATTGAAGCAGCGGGACGGGACTCTTTTAGCCAAGCCATTAAGCGGCTATAGAAAGCGTCCATATTGTTATCTATGTCACTATTCATCTTTAGATCTACCGGATCCGGATACTGAACTATTACGAATATCCCAGGCAATTTCGAGCAACTTAAACCATCGCTTCTGTGCCTGGTTTAGTGTACAACCCAAGGTCTTAGAAATTTCTTCATTGGAGTAACCTTGTTGTTTGAGTTTAAGTAATTCTGACTGTTGGGAGCTCAGTTTTTGTTGAAATCGTTGCCATTCTTTTGGTGTTAGCCCCAGATTTCGATCCAAATCTGCTCCCAGCCACTGATGTACCAATTCCCAGCGGTGAGACAGAGCAAACCGAATCAGATGATACTTAAACCGTTGTTGTAAATAGTCCCGCTGTCTGGGATTGATGCCTAAAATCTCCTCAATTTCCCTGGTTGGCAGGTCTTTCAGCCGCAGAGTAAAGTAATTTGCACAATCATGTTGCTGGCGTTCTTCGAGATAGGCAAATAATTCTTTGATTACAGTTTCCCGCAGGCTGGAGTCTAGGGGTTCAGAGTCTGATAACACCATTGCTTCCCGCACCTGCTGGATCGCCGCATCATTCCAAGTCGCATCTGACTCCTGTGCTGCTCCTTCCGCTGCTGTATCCATATCCACAGAGGTTTCTGGAGGTTGCTGTTGGGAAAAGGTTTGAGCACGTAGAATGACCAACTGTTGGGAACGGCGACCGGGTAAAGGAATACGTCGTTTACCATAGCGCTCTGTAAACGCCATATATTCTGATAGTTCCAGGAGACTGCGGGGACGATAGGTTTCCTCCAGGGAGGTTTCCCGCCGAAAGGCATTTAAGGCTTCGGCATAGAATCCCTGTAAGAAATCTTCAATCATATTCAGCCGCGCCTGGTAACTGGTCGGCGTTTGATGGGGTGTAATGTAGCGGTAGATAATCGCACTAAGAGTACTCTGTAGTTCTACCCTTCCTTGGAGCGACCCCAGTTTGTAGTAATGACAAACTTGCTTGAGACGATGGTTAGCGAGGTTTTGAGCCCAGCTGTCCACATCCCCAGAGTTTTGAATCCGATTACTTTCATTGCAAATACGATTAACTTCATCAGCGATACGTCTTGCTACGTCCTGGCAGTTTTGCTTAGAAGCACGAGTGGACTGCCGGAGTTCGTTATACAGCAGTTCAAATAGTCCTTCCACGCCCAGGCAGACTTCCCTCATCATGATTTTCATTCAATAACGACCCTAACATACACGTACTCTCGACAAATTTGATTTAGGTTTAGACTATGTGCAGCCAAATTCCTCACCCTATAGCTCCTATGGAATTAGACGAACAAATTAACAATTTGATTGATAATGCCCCACAAGATGGAACGACGCCTCAATCGATTGAAGCGATCGCTCCAGTACTCAAACTTCTGGCGGAACAACTAAACCATCTGGAATATTACATTCTCCAAAATCTTGACCAAGGTTGGGTGTTGACTACACTGAGTAATCGTGCTAACCCTGACCTGGAGAAAAATGTTATTTATGCTTTTCCGACTGTTCAAGATGCTGCCAATTTTCATTCTGATTGGGATCCTCAACTTATGGCGTGCGGGGTGCCAGTCACTCACATTTTGTTTCAGATGTTGGCAATCGACACCGTCACTAGTACTGTTTTCTTTGATACACCTGGTAATTTAGCGGTTGGTTCAGAGGTCTCTCGAGAGGACCTACGAAATTTAATACAAGCTCAACTACAGCAAATCCGGTCAGCACCCAAGTCAGATTCTAACAATCAACCTCCTGACATTGCTTAAGTATGGCTTCACCAAAGCAGGGGATGACTGGATGAGGGGATGACTGGATGAGGGGATGACTGGATGAGGGGATAAGACACGGAAGACTATTGAATCACGCATTATTACCATCACCCCTGATCACTTCATTACTGATCCGGTCTCATCTAGGCACTTTTGATGCATGATCATGCATCAATATAGTTCTTTCGTGCCATCACGACCTCTGGCCATCTCCCCATCGGTGAATTTACTATCTGTAAACGCAACTTGGTATTAATTTGCCACTTGCTATAATAGTGCGGCTAAAATTGCGGTTAAGCCCCCAATATGCCTAGCAATAAAACTATGGTAGCTTCTTTTACTGGCTTCCCTGATACGGAAAATCACTGGGCAAAGCCATTTATTGAAGGTTTAGCCAATCAGGGAATGATTAGCGGTTTCCCTGATGGCAGATTCCGACCTAATCTACCCATGAATCGATCTCAGTTTGCTGCCATATTAAAAAACGCTTTTTCCCAACCCGAAAAACAACGATCTGCTCCGAAGTTTATTGATGTATCACAGAAACACTGGGCTTTGGAGGCGATTCAATATGCTTACGAAACTGGCTTTATGTCGGGTTATCCTGGTAATCGCTTCCGCCCAGACACTAATCTGGTTCGAGTGGAAGCCTTGGTAGCGATCGCAGCTGGCTTGAACCTTCCCTTGAGTGAGATATCGGATGTACAGATAGAGCTACCCCAACTCTATCAAGATGTGGATAAAATTCCTGGTTATGCCCGAGACAGGATAGCCACCGCTACGGATGCTAACATAATTGTCAATTATCCCAATCCCAAGCGACTGCGACCCACTCAAGTGGCAACTCGTGCTGATGTGGCAGCGTTTATCTATCAAGCTTTGGCGTATTTGGGTCAGGTGCCAGACCTAAACTCAAAATACACGGTTGCTTTCCAAACCACTAGGGAGGTTAGCCATCAGCGAGAGTTTCGGGGAGTTTGGGTTGCCAGTGTCTGGAACATTGACTGGCCCTCTGAAAAGGGTCTAGCTGTAGAAAAACAGCAAGAGGAACTGATCGAGATTATTGACCGGATTGAGGAACTTAACCTCAATGCTATGTTTTTCCAGGTACGACCGACGGGAGATGCGTTATATGCCTCAGAATTAGAACCTTGGAGTGAATGGCTAACAGGTACCCAAGGGCAAGCACCAGAACCGTTTTACGACCCGCTGGAGTTTGCGATCGCAGAATGTCACAAACGCAATATTGAACTACACGCCTGGTTTAACCCGTTCCGCGCTGCAACAGGATCACAAGTTTCCGCAAAAGTCAAGCCTCACATCAGCGTTACCCATTCAAACTATGTGTATCAACACGGTAAACAATTGTGGATGGATCCAGGAGTAAAAACAGTTCAGGACTGGACTTATAACGTGATTCTGGATGTAGTGGGTCGTTATGATGTCGATGGGATTCATCTGGATGACTATTTCTATCCTTATCCTATCAAAGATCAAGATTTTCCTGATCAAAAAACCTATGAAGCTGATCAGGAAGCTGGGGGTGAACTGAGTTTGGGGGATTGGCGCAGGGACAATGTGAATAAGATGGTTGAGCGTCTCTACACTGGCATTAAAGCTACTAAGCCAAAAGTTAAATTTGGGATTAGTCCCTTTGGAATTTATCGTCCTGGACAACCTCCTCAAATTAAGGGATTAGATCAATATGAAGCTATCTATGCTGACCCGAAAAAATGGTTAGAAGAAGGCTGGGTCGATTATATTGCTCCTCAACTTTACTGGCGCATTGAGCCTCCTGCCCAAAGTTATCCGGTTTTACTGCAATGGTGGACAGAAAATAATCCTAAAAATCGACACATTTATTCTGGGAATAGACTCAGTAAGTTAGATGGACAAGAGTGGCCGATTTCTGAGTATGAAGAACAAGTTGAAATTAGCCGCGATCTAGTGTCTCAACTCTCCCTAGGGAATATTTTCTATAGCATGAAAGTATTCACAGAAAATCGTTTAGAGGTGGTTGATCAGTTGAAAAGCTCTATTTATTCTGAACCTGCTGTTGTTCCTACTATGGAGTGGTTAAAGACTGAGCCACCTAAGACACCAGGTAATGTCAGAGCAAGAGATGGTAAGCTAATTTGGCAGAAAGTTTGTGATGGAGAGATTTGTTATTGGACTCTTTATCGACAACAAGATGGGGTTTGGAGGTTGTACAAAATTCTGAATTCAGCCACGCTAGAGATAGCGCTAGAGTCGGGAATCTATGCCTTGTCAGCAGTGGATAGGATTGGGAACGAAAGTTTAGGAGTTGTGGTATCGTTGGGTTAAAGGTTGTTCGCCCTTGGCATCCCTATTAGGGTAGGTTCAATGGTTAAGGCAGATGTTGGCTAAACTCATCTAAAGAATTAGCTGTTAATGCCGTTGTCATTAAGGTGTCCAGTTGTTGGATATTTAAGCCTTGTATTGTTTCAGATATCTTTGAAGGAATCGTTCCAAATCGTAGTTGGAGTATTCGCTCCAAGTTAGCACGACGTTCTTGTTGAATGCCTTCTAATATCCCCTCTTCTCTACCCTGTTTTATGCCCTCTTCTCTGCCCCTTAATTCTCCGACTGCCTCTGCCCCTTCTAGCATACTAATTTCATACCGTTTATCTTCCAGATATTTCTGATAGGCTGCCTTTTCTGTATTTGGTAGACTCTCAATCCTCAGGTTTTCCTTGGCTTGGGCTAATCCCCTGGCTTGGAATTCCTCCTTGATTTCACTATTTTTCAGGAAATATATCCATTCATCCAAACTGTTTCTAGTCACATCATTAAACTGTTTCACTCTCAAGATGTAATATTCGGGAAATATCTGGTACACCTGCTCAATTTTGAACAACTCCTTCTGGAGATTTGATGGCTCTAGTCTATCCTGGATATGACGTCCGATAAAATCTAATTTCCCCTCATATATGTAATCTTCTCCTTGGCCGAGGGGAAAGTAAACTATATTAATGGAGTAGACCTTTTTGACTTTACTATAAGGCTCTCCTTTATCCAGATATTCGGTAATCAGAGTCGAAACTCCAAATAACATCCGCTGAAAGTAATCATTTTCCGAACTATTTTGCACCTCCACCAGCAATAACTCTCCCGCACTATTGAGAGCTAGAATATCCACCCGGTTGAGTTTATTGTCTTGTGTCCCTCGATTACTTTCGCTTTCTAATATCGATTCAATGGTAATCACTTCCCCGAGTAATTCGCTGATAAAGCCTTCGAGGACAACATAATTAGCTTTATCCCGCAGTTGTTTTTTGATCGCCCAGTCAAAGCGTATGTGTGTTGCTGCCATGATTAGTCTTGCTATCTACAAGCACTATGCCATCTCGACTTAATTTCCTTTAGACTTCTAGTTTAACACCTGGCCATTACTTCGGCAGATGTTGGCTAAACTCATCTAAAGAACTAGCTGTTAATGCCGTTGCCATCAAGTTGTCCAGTTGTTGGATATCTAAGCCTTGGATTTTACCAGATATCTCTGAAGGAATCGTTCCAAATCTTAGTTGGAGTATTCGCTCCAAGCTAGCACGACGTTCTTGTTTTATGCCCTGTTCTATGCCCTGTTCTATGCCCTGTTCTATGCCCTGTTTTATTCCCTGTTTTATGCCCTGTTCTCTACCCTGTTTTATGCCCTCTTCTCTACCCCTTAATTCTCCGACTGCCTCTGCCCCTTCCAGCATACTAATTTCATACCGTTTATCTTCCAGATATTTCTGATAGGCTGCCTTTTCTGTATTCGGGAGATTCTCAATCCTCAGGTTTTCTTTGGCTTGGGCTAATCCCCTGGCTTGGAAGTCTTCCCTGATTTCACTATTTTTCAGGAAATATATCCATTCATCCAAACTGTTTCTAGTCACATCATTAAACTGTTTCACTCTCAAGATGTAATATTCCGGAAATATCTGGTACACCTGCTCAATTTTGAACAACTCCTTCTGGAGATTTGATGGCTCTAGTCTATCCTGGATATGACGTCCGATAAAATCTAATTTCCCCTCATATATGTAATCTTCTCCTTGGCCGAGGGGAAAGTAAACTATATTAATGGAGTAGACCTTTTTGACTTTACTATAAGGCTCTCCTTTATCCAGATATTCGGTAATCAGAGTCGAAACTCCAAATAACATCCGCTGAAAGTAATCATTTTCCGAACTATTTTGCACCTCCACCAGCAATAACTCTCCCGCACTATTGAGAGCTAGAATATCCACCCGGTTGAGTTTATTGTCTTGTGTCCCTCGATTACTTTCGCTTTCTAATATCGATTCAATGGTAATCACTTCCCCGAGTAATTCGCTGATAAAGCCTTCGAGGACAACATAATTAGCTTTATCTCGCAGTTGTTTTTTGATCGCCCAGTCAAAGCGTATGTGTGTTGCTGCCATGATTAGTCTTGCTATCTACAAGCACTATGCCATCTCGACTTAATTTGATTATACTGGATCAGTGGCTCAGTCCTGAGCAATGGTCTTTAGACAAACCTAGCCAAGAGGGATTAAACTGAAACAATAAGCAATAAGCGAATTTTGTCCATTTGAGTTGGTTACCGTGAGAGAGATTTTAAAGGTTATTCTTCCTCAACTGCGTCAGCACTTCGAGAAAATTTACAACGATATGAGGGGATTCGGGTCTCGTCAACATTGGGACTCTACCCCCCGATTCATAATGCGATGTTCCGTTCGCGAACGCAAACTAGAATCGAGTGAAATAATATTCAGGGGTAATCCCTGATGGCTGAGTCTTGTTAAGATGCCATGTTCCGTTCGCGAACGCAAACCAGAGTCGAGTGAAATATGTTGACGGCTGACGGCTGAGTCTTGTTAAGATGCGATGTTCCGTTCGCGAACGGAACAAGGAACAGCTTCGCGATCGCATTAGACAAATGACCAATGACTACTGATTAATGACTAATCAAGGGATGATCCCTGACAGCTGAGAGCTGAATGTTTACCTGATCAGTGTTTTTGGCGATATCCTTTTAAAAAAACTATAATCAATCTACCATAGCTAGAAAATTGACTAATTATTTGGTCCTAATTTAGGATAGTATAATCTAGGGGAGTAAGATTAATGAACAATCAAATTATTGATCAAGTATTGTACAACCACAAACTTTATATTGATGACCTATTACAAGATTTGCATAAATTTGTTATTCAAATCAATAAACCGGAATTACAGTCAAAAATAAGGACGATACAAAAAAATAGTAATGAACCGTTTTTGTTAGTTATTGTTGGAGAAGTAAAAGCCGGAAAAAGTAGCTTTATTAATGCCATAATTCAAGAAAAAATTTGTCAAACTGATGTTGAGCCATGTACGGATGTTATTCAAAAAATTGTTTATTCAGAGGAGCAGTTTGAAAAAGAAATTAGCCCAACGTTACGAAAAATTGGTTTACCCATTGATATCTTGAAAACTTTATCAATTGTCGATACTCCTGGAACGAATACGATTCTGGAAAACCACCAAGAGATTACTGAAAACTATATTCCTAACAGTGATTTAGTGTTTTTTGTCTTCTTCGCTAAGAATCCCTATCATAAAACAGCTTGGGAACTCCTGGATTATGTTAGTGAGCAATGGCGTAAAAAAGTAGTCTTTATACTTCAACAGTCTGATTTAACTAAACCAGAAGAATTAAGCCGAAATACTCAGAGAGTTAAAGACTATGCTAGTCAACGACATATTGAGTCTCCTATAGTTTTTGCGACATCAGCGGAATTAGAAAACAATGGAAATGAAGAGGGGAGTGGGTTTAGGGAAGTGAGAGGATTTATTAATGATATGGTTACCGGTGGGGAGACTTACAAAATTAAACTTAAATCAATTAGCGATCGCACTCAAAACGTGATTGATGAATTAGAGCATGAATTAAAATCTATCCAACGGCAACTAGAGCTGGATAAATCATCAGTAGAACGAATCAAAACTAAACTAGCTGTCGGTGAAAAAAAGTCTCAAGATGACATTACTAAACTGGTGGATAAGTTGGCTGCCAACTATGATCTAGTTGCTGAGCAAATAAAATCTGATTTTAGCGCTGGTTTCACCTTTCCTAAACTAATCAATAAGTCCGTTGTTGGTACCGTTAAGAAAAATGCCTCAATCCAAGCCTGGATCGATCAGATCAAGGCTAAGTATGAACCAGAGCTACAGCTCTCGTTAGAAGAAACCTTAAAAGAGGGGACACTCCATTTTTTAGGGGATATTAAAAACCTAATTGATTCGTTAATACAAGATTTGGAGACTATCCAGAATTATTCCAGTAATAGCAATCTATCTATCCGAGTTATGGAGCGCCGTCATGAGGTGTTTGAAGACGTTAAGCAAAAAGCGTCTAAGCTCCTTGAAGATGCTGAGTTTATCAATTCCTTAAAATCAAACGCTAGTGGAGTCGCTACCAATATATTAGGTGGAGCGGCAGTAACAGTAATTGCTGGCCTATTTATGGCGATAACGGAAATAGTAATATTGGATCTTATCGGTGCTGCGTTTGCCGGAGTTGGAATTTTAGTCTCCGGGGGAGCGCTTTATCTGAAAAGAAGAATGATAATTAGCAAGATTGGCAAAAAATTAGAGAGTGATAAAACTAAGTTGATATCTGATATTCATCAGCAACTTACCTTAAAGTGTACTCTGATTTATGAAGAAATTAAAAGAGTATTTGGAGATTTAGACGATTATGTTGAAAAAGAAGAAGAAGGACTAGAACCAATCCTTAAGGACTATAGAACAATCCAGAGCAAGGCTAGAGATTTATTAGTGATTAGTAATGATTAATGGTTATTGGCCGTAACTATTGGGTTATGGCCGATGAATCTGTTCACTATTGCTGGCACAATCATAGTTGTTGAGGCCAACATCTAGAGTACTCATGCCCTGAATAGCTTTAACTGGTAGCTGTATTGCTAGCTTTACTGGTAACTGTACTGATCTCTCAATCAATCCCAAAATCTACTAAACATCACGGGGGAGCACTGTGGCTGTGGTAGTTCTAGCAACTTTAGCTATAGAAAGGCTATCAAATGTGATAGTATAACCTTGAGTGAAAAATTGGGTAGTTTCAGGGGTGAGGTCTATACGCCTCTAGCTTTAGATACGGGGTTAGTCTGACCCCTCACTTAAAAGAATTGAGCTTTTAAAGTATTGAGCGATTCGGCGTTTTATTTCTTTTATTTATGTTATAATGCTATGGCTGGCCTACCACAGGTGAAAATTCGTCGGTATCACCAATTAATCTACGACGTAAAGCGATGGTAGTAGCAAGGGAGCGAAAAACCCTTAAAACGCATGGACTCGACAGAGTACCGACCAAAGCGCCAAAGTTAGTTTTTTTAGTGAAAGGTAGGGCGGGGCACGCCCAAACCCTGGATGACTTATTCCAGTACGCTTGTGGAGATCAGACCGCTGGGTACACTTGCTCAAACTAGATAATACGTTTGTACACGGTTATTCGGTGCGAGGAACGGCAAAACCCTTGTGTATTAAAGTCAGTTCGTCGAAGCAAGAATCCCCCGGCATAAGCGCCGTGGGGAGTGTCAATGTAAGCCTAACTTGGTCAACTTAGACCAGACTTAGCTATATAATAAGGTATTTTTGACTCTAACTCAGGAGTCCCAGGAGGGATATGAGCAGCACAGATAGCAATAAAGACAAGGAACTCCAATTCACTGCTAAAGGAACTGGATCCTCTGGATACATCGATAGGAAACAGCTGAGCGTAAAGCCATTACCCCAAAATCGTCCTATTGCTACAAATGTTAGTGAAGGGACAGATGAACTAATGGGCTATCTTGACTAAGGGATTACTTGTCTGGTAAACCAGTGCTTCCGGGTGTGGTTAAGTCGTTAGTGTCTACAGTGTCATCTTTAACACTTCACCCGGATTAAGCGTGTGCTAGCGCCATACTAACGTTCTAAAACCCCTCAGCATAACGCTTCAACTCCCATGCCATTCGTTTAATACCTCGTAACTCATCCTCTCGGATAAACGGTAGAAACACCCGAGACAATATACCGGAATAAGAGTGTTTGTGGACGTATTTGGTACGACCCACTCCTATTTCTTGCAAATCAAATACACATTCACTACGAAAGCCAGGGATAGAAGACACCCAACTTAGACACACACCAGGCTGAAGTTGTGTCACCAATGGCTCAAATTCTGTCTCTTCTTCATTGGGAAGCCGTCGCAGCGACAGAAAGACTTCTTTCCCCTGCTCAAACCGTAAAGTTGAGTCACAATCAAACAGAAATGTGTTCCAGTACTTCCACTGCTGTTTATGGAACAAAATTTGCCAAACCTTCTGCCTTGGGACATTGATCTCAATGTCAGTATAGAGACTTGTCATGTTAGTAAATAGCAGTTTTACCGGCTTCAAGTACTGTTATTTTAGATTATGGTAAATGGGAAAGCATAGAAGGGTGGACTACACACAATAATAACACGGATGCACGGATGACTTAATCCATGCCCTAAATCCGCTGTTTGATATTATTAGTTATCAGTATCTTATGTCTACTGGTTCCTTTGAAAAAAACAGTTTGGATTGGCAGTTGCAGCTGCTGCAACGACAATTCGGGGAGTGGTGGGAGCTGACAATGTCTCAGGTGCCTCTTGACCAACCCCAAAGCTCACTGCCATCTTGGTTACTGTCTCCTATACTAGGCCAGGGGATTAGGATAACGTTTTGGTTACTTGTGGCTGTAATCCTAAGCTGGCTAGGGGTGCGACTGATCAGAGCATTACATCCTTATATTATTTCTTATTACCAACAACTTACTCAAGCTGCAAACAGAGTGACAAAACGACCAGTTCGAGAATTATCAGTGGTCAATTGGTGGGAGCGATCGCAAAACTATCAGCAGCAGGCTAACTACAGGGAAGCCTGTCGTTGCTTGTATATGGGGATGTTGCAGCAATTACACGATACTGGCATTGCCCCTCGCCATCCTAGTCGCACGGATGGAGAATATCTACAACTCATCCAGCAATTACCGCAACCTAAACCATACCAAATCTTACTGATCACCCACCAGCAGTTGTGTTTTAGTAACGCCGAAGTCTCTAGTCAGGTTTTTGAACGGTGCAAGGAGGCTTATCAACAGATGAAGGTTGTTCGCGTAGCGTGGCCGAAAGGCCAAGGATAAAGTATGTTCGCGTAGCGTGGGTGAAAGGCCAAGGATGAAGGATGAAATTTCCTAAGCGTCGGTTAGGGGTAATTAGTGCGATCGCAATCGTGGTACTAATGATGATTACCCTGGTAGCTGCTCCAGCTAATAATAAAATCAATAGCGGTTCTACTTACAGCCGCGCTCCCTATGGCTATGGCGCTTGGTACGCTTACATGGCAAAACGGGGAACTCCTGTACAGCGTTGGCAAAAACCCTTTGAGGATTTAGCGAATCAGACGGATGCTCAAGGCTCGGTTACCTTATTGCGTGTCACTAGTTGGTTGACAGTAGATGCTATTTATGGTAAAGAGCGAGAATGGATTAAACAGGGCAATAGGATGGTGATTTTGGGAGTCAAGCAGCCGGTTACTGACGCTGCTTTTAGTACTCTCCAAGAGGCTTCCACGGGAAAGGTTAAGGTTAACACCAGGCGGCGATACAAGGGTAATCAGGGGAAGAAAATTTTAAGCGATCGCTTTGGTGCTGTGGTTTGGGAAAAGCCTATTGGTGATGGTAGAGTTATCTTTGCCACTACATCGGATCTGGCTGCCAATGCCTATCAGGACTTTCCGGCTAACTATGAATTATTAGCCCAACTGGTTACTCCCTTGAAAGCAGAGGGGAATTTAACTAAGCAAAATCCCGTTTGGGTGGATGAATACCTCCACGGTTACAAAGATGTAGATGTGATCAAGCGAGAGGTAGGTGAGACTCTATTCAGTTATTTAGCGAAAACCCCTCTGTTGCCAGCCTTTATCCAAGGATTAATCATTCTTCTGGTTGCCATCTGGGCTCTGAATCGCCGCTTTGGACAACCATTGACCTTATCTGAACCAGTGGTGGATAACAGCGAAGCCTACATCCGAGCATTAGCAGGTGTTTTGCAAAAAGCAGGCAGCAGTGAGTTTGTGTTGGAAGTTGTGGGAAAAGACGAACAACTGCAACTGCAAAAAGCACTGGGATTAGGACAGACTCTGCTTGAGGATCAAGCTCTAATTGATGCTTGGGTTGAGCAAACTGGACGTCCAGCTACAGAACTGAAACAATTGCTGGAAATTCAATCTAGTAAACGTCGTATTAGGGAGTCAGACTTACTAAAATGGTTGGGAAAATGGCAGCAAATTCGTGTTGATTGATGGGATTATCAGAACTGCCCGATTGTGTAAACTACCGCATACCAAGCTAACTAATCCCAACCCCAATCAACCAGAGTTTGCCCATGCTATTGTGGTACCACGAAAACTGTCCCACAGGATAGCGAATCAACCCAAATGAGCAATGATATCCCTGTCTTGAACCGCCTCAAGCAAACCCTTGGCAAAATAATTGTCGGTCAATCCACCCTAGTCGAACAGTTACTCGTAGCGTTGCTTAGTGGTGGACATGTCATTATTGAGGGGGTACCAGGAACCGGTAAAACCTTGCTTGTCAAAGTTTTAGCAAGGCTAATCCAAGCCGAATTTCGGCGGATTCAGTTAACCCCAGATATTCTACCATCGGATATTTTAGGAACCAATATCTTTGACCTGAATACCCGCAACTTTACCCTCAAAAAGGGACCAGTCTTTACTGAGATTTTGCTAGCTGATGAAATTAACCGCACCCCACCCAAAACCCAAGCAGCGCTGCTAGAGGCAATGGAAGAGCAGCAAGTCACCTTGGACGGGGAAACATTGCCCCTATCTGAATTGTTTTGGGTGATTGCTACCCAAAACTCTCTAGAATTTGAAGGCACCTATCCCCTACCAGAAGCTCAGTTAGACCGATTTTTATTCAAGCTGGTAGTGGATTACCCAGATGCAGCGGCAGAAAAGCAAATGTTGCTCAATACTCAGAAAGGATTTCGTGGACGCCGTTTGGATTTAGAACGTCTGAAACCTCTAGCAACTGTAGAACAAATTTTGAGTGCTCGTCAAGAGGTTAAAGCTGTCCAAGTAGACGAGAAGGTGCTGGATTATTTGCTAGCCTTAGTTCAGCAAACCAGGCAAAATCCTGATTTAGCCTTGGGAGCATCCCCGAGAGCTGCTGTAGCTTGGTTACAAACCAGTAAAGCCCAAGCTGTGTTATCAGGACGGGATTATGTGACACCGGATGATGTAAAAGCGATCGCACTCCCTCTACTCCGTCACCGTCTGATTCTGAAACCAGAGGTGCAGTTAGATGGGTTACAGATCGATAGCGTAATAGCTTCATTACTCAAGCAAGTTCCAGTGCCTAGGTGAGTGGCTCAGCACTCAGCACTCAAAAAAAATTATGATTCCCTCACAACGAACCTATTTACTGTTAATACTAGGTATTGCGATCGCATTATTACTCGCTACTGTTTTTAATCAGCAAATCAGTCTAATTAGTACTCTTGTCTTTGATGGAATTGTCCTTGGTATAGCCTTATGGGATGGAAAACGGGTCAAACCTAACCGAGTCAAGGTAACCCGCACCCCTTTACAACGGTTATCCATTGGGCGAGATAATCCGATCGTGCTGTCAGTGGAATCTAGAAATCAGGTTGCTCGAATTCTGATTAAGGACTACTATCCATTAGAGTTTGCTGTTTCCACCCCAACCATCACTGCTACCCTTGACCGGAATAGTAACAAGGAACTAACCTATACGGTTCACCCAGCCAAGCGAGGTCAGTTTCACTGGGGAGATATTCACGTGCGCCAGTTGAGTCCTTGGGGCTTGGTGTGGCATGATTGGAAAATCCCAGGGAGTCAGAACGTAGCAGTTTATCCAGACTTAGTTAGTTTGCGATCGCTTTCTATTCGCCTGACCCTGGAAAATACTGGTACCATCGGCCGTTCCCGACGCTTGGGTGGTGGCACAGAATTTGCTGAACTGCGGGACTATGGCATTGGTGATGACACTCGCCTGATTGATTGGAAAGCCACCGCTCGCCGCTCTCGCCCTTTAGTAAGGGTGCTGGAACCGGAAAAAGAGCAGACTTTAATTATATTACTGGACCGGGGACGGTTGATGACTGCACAGGTACTTCAACTGAAGCGGTTTGATTGGGGATTGAATAGTACTCTAGCCCTAGCATTAGCTGGGTTACATCGGGGCGATCGCGTGGGCGTGGGTGTCTTCGATCGAGACATAACGACCTGGATTCCACCAGAACGGGGTCAACATCAACTATCGAAACTCATAGAACGCCTCACTCCGATTCAGCCAGTGTTATTAGAACCGGACTATTTTGGTGCTGTATCAAAACTCGTGAATCAGCAAACTCGTCGTGCTTTAGTCGTACTGATTACAGACATCGTGGATGTTACTGCTTCCGCTGAATTGCTAGCAGCCCTAGAACGCCTCACCCCTCGCTACTTACCGTTTTGTGTCACCCTTCGAGACCCCCTTGTTGACCAATTGGCGCACACTCCGCCTAATACAGCTGAGTTAGAGAAAATTCCTAGTGAAGACCAGCTTTGGCACAGGGAATACCAGGCCCAGGGGAGAAATAGCATTAGTGTTGATCTCAACCCTGACCCGGGGCAAGCCGCTTATACCCGTGCTGTGGCTCTGGATTTAATTGCCCAGCGCCAAGTTGCCTTTGCCCGGTTGAAGCAAAAAGGAGTTTTGGTCTTGGATGCACCAGCGAATCAGATTAGTCAGCAACTGGTTGAGAGCTACTTACGAGTTAAAGCTCGGAATCTACTTTGAACAAACATGCGACGCATTCCCCCACCTGGCCGTAGGCCACGCTGCGCGAACGCTCAGGTGGGGGTCAAGGAGCATTGATAAGTCGATTGCCATCTTATCTTTTGTAGGTTAAAATATTAACTATAGGAGATTTTATTAAACCAGTGAAAACGCCAACTAAAGTTATACGAACTGACAAGTGGCAACTTAGTCCGACCCCCGATCAAAAACTACTATTAGGGGAAACGGTTAAAGTATATCGCCGCGCTTGTCGGTATTTGGTTGGTATTATTTATACTCATTGGTCTGAGCTTGGCAATTTAACAGCAGATCAATTAACTCCTGCTGTTGAGCGGCTAATGCACCAAACAGCCAAGCGACCTGACATAAAATATCCCCAGTTCAATAAGACTTTTTATAAGTTTCCTAGTTACTACCGTCGAGCAGCAATTGCATTTGCAGCTGGGCAGGTTAGTAGCTATGTAACTCGATACCGCGAATGGCAATCTGGTAGTCGAAAAAGAAGAGATAGTAAGCCACCAAGATTAAATGCTGATACTGGCTGCTATCCAGCTTTGTACAAAGGACAGTGTTACAAGCTGCATGGTTTCGACCAAGTAGAAATCAAAGTTTTTGATGGCCAAAACTGGGTCTGGACTATGGTTCAAATCACCGGTTTAAGAGAGCGCCACCAGGTGACTACAAACAAAATGATGTCTCCGTCGTTGATTTTCAATGATAGGTGCTGCCATCTGTCTGTTCCATTCACTTGTAAGCCAGAAAAACGCAAACCAGAGGCTAATGTTACTGCGGTAGATTTAGGTATAAACACTACTGCTACCGTAGCAGTCGTAACCCATGACGGCACTGTAATCCATCGTGATTTTCTTCACCTTGGAAGAGACATAGACCGCAGGGATAAACGACTAAAGTCCGTATCAAAAAGAGCATCAAAAACGATGGGCAGAGGAGGAAAACTGCATAAAGGGTTTTGCTCCAAGACTTATCAAAAGTGCCAAAGAATTAATAATCAAATTAGCCATGTTGTCTCCAAGCGGATTGTAGAGATTGCTGAAAAGTTTAATTCTGTTCGCGTAGCGTGGCCTACGGCCTTAGCAATTGTCTTTGAGAATCTTTTGGGGTGGAAGCCAAGAGGTGGGAAAAAGCGCTCTAATTTAAGGCAAAGATTCCACGGATGGCTCAAAGCAAAAATTCGCAGCTTCACGGAAATGAAATGGGCTGAATTAGGTGGCAGAGTAATAGAGGTTGTTGCTGCCTATACTTCAAAGTTGGCTTTTGATGGCTCTGGTACGGTCAAACGAAATTCCCAACAATACTCCAAGGCAACCTTCCCTTCAGGTAAGCGGTTTAATGCAGATTTAAACGGTGCTTACAACATCGGTGCTAGAGGTGTGCTTAAACTCGTTCGTAGAAATAGCAACGAGGGTCGTTCCAGCAAAAGCTCTGGACGACCGCCTAGAAGCTGGGCGTGCTTGTGTGACCTGTGGACTAGGGGTAGTTCCAGGTTAGCATAGGACACCACCACCTCGTTCAGGTGGTGGAAGCTTCATGTATCCTCAAGTTTCTGACTACTACAATATATAACCAAAAGGGTAAACAGTCCGATTCCAACCAAATACTTGAGGAATGATGGCACTAAGGGACTGGGAGATAAAAACCCTTCAATAATACCAGCAATAATCAACATCGGCACAATCCCAAACATCAACTGAGCCGCTTGGGAGCCATAAAATTTCAATGCATCTACCCGGCGATATTGGCCTGGAAACAGAATTGCTCTAGCGATGAGTAAACCAGCTCCACCAGCAAAGAAGATAGCGGGTAATTCCAGGGAACCATGGGGAAACACAAATGCCCAGAAGGGATAAGCTAAGTTATTTTGACCCACTAAGGTTCCAATGGCACCAATCAGTATTCCGTTGAATGCCATGATATATAGGGTAAAGGCACCGCAGGTAATCCCACCAGCCACTGCCCGAAAGCATACCGATATATTGTTAATCATAATGCCACTGGAGGCTAAGGGTTTCATGCCCAAAATCGAACCCATCCACAATTCCTGGCGATCGCGTACTTGTTCAATTAACTGTTCCGGAACCACCAGGGAGATAAACACTGGATCTTGCCAAGCCAACCACCAGGCAATTAAGGCTCCGAGCAGAAACACTGCGGTTGCGATCGCAATATAACTCCACGTCTGTTGCACTACAGCAGGGAAACCCCACCGACAAAACTCCCCTAAGCCTTGCCAGTCTTGACGGCGAGAACCTTGATAAACCTGGTTATAGCCCCGAGAGGTGAGTCGTTGTAAATCCTTGACCAGGGTATGGCCTACTTGGTTAGTTCTAGCACGGGCTAAATCCGCTGAGACGGAGCGATACAAACTAGCGAGTTCCTTGATTTGGGATGCTGGCAAAGACTTGATTCCTCGTTTCTCCACTTGTTGCAGGAGAGTATCCAACTGTTTCCAATTTGCTTCCCGCCGCCCAATCCAACGTTTAATATTCATAAAGTTTCCGTGTAATTTTCCTAAACCTCCCTTAAGATAGCGTTAAAACTTGTCTTGCCATCAATAGCCCCATCGACCCATGTCTTATGAGCCTAGTCCCAACCAATCTTTAGGACCACTCAGTATTGGTAATGTCGTTAATGTCGGTTTGCGGATCTACCGCGACAATTTTAAGTTATATTATCGTCTAGCTTTTATCGGTTATCTATGGCTATTAGTTCCCATATATGGCTGGGCTAAGTTTTGTGCCATGTTTGGGCTAATTTCACGTCTAGCCTTTAGGGAAATCATTGAACGTCCAGAAACAGTGAATGAGGCTCGCCGCCATGTCAATGCTCGGATGTGGAGTTTTCTCAGAGCAGGCATCCTAGTATCCTTGATAACGTTTGGAGCAGCAATCCTAGTATCCTTGATAACTTGGGTGGCAATAATGGTAATTATTGTTCTTCTTAGTATCTTGATCGGAGTCCTTGCTTCAATTTCTGGGAATAGCAGTACTATTTTAGATAGTCTCGATACTCTCCCTGAGAATAGTGTTGCTATGCTTATCATAGGATTTCTGGTTTTGAGTATTTTTATGATTGCTTTTTTATTTGGATTTATCTGGTTTATATCTCGGTTGTTGATTTATGAAATAACCCTGGCTATAGAAAATTCTATCGGTGCCAGGGCAGCCATTGGTCGCAGCTGGAAATTAACTCAGGGATTTATATTACGTATTCAAGGGATAGTAGTTGTTGGATTTTTAATATCACTACCAATTTCGATTGCTGTACAGATAGCTACATTCATCATACAAACTCTATTATCTCTTTTGTTTCCTCAAGAATCAGCAATTTTTATCTGGCTTTATTTAGTGCTAGTTTTTGGGTTGAGCTTTGCTAGTGGTGCCTTGTTGGTTCCTTTCTGGCAAGCGATTAAATCAGTGATATACTACGATCTATGTAGTCGTAAAGAAGGCATAGATTTACAGCTATGGGGAAGCTAAGCTCAACACCGATTAATTTTTTTAATCGAGTCACTATACAAACCCCAGAAAGTGTTGAATTAGAATTAACCTTAGCAGGGATTGGCAGTCGAGCTTATGCCTTGCTAATTGATTATATTGTCTTAGGATTAATTTTATTAGTATTTCTAATTGCTTGGGGCTTTTTATCTTCCCAACTGCTGGACTTATTAGACTATTTTTTTGGTATTAATGATTTAGGGTTTTGGCTATTAGCAATTTATCTATTTATTACTTTCTCGATTTACGTGGGTTATTTCGTTTTGTTTGAAACCCTATGGCAGGGACAAACACCGGGTAAGCGCTATGGCAAAATTCGTGTCATTCGTGATGATGCTAGACCAGTGAGACTACAGCAAGCTACCCTACGTGCTTTGCTGAGACCTGTTGATGATTTATGGTTCCTGGGAGTATTTTTAATTATCTTTAGCAAGGGAGAGAAACGCTTGGGAGATTGGTTAGCAGGAACCCTGGTAGTCCAAGAAGAGCAGCCTATGGCTTCTGCTAGCTTCGAGATCTCCGATCAGGCTCAAGCCTTAGCCAATCAGCTCCAAACCCAGGCAGATTTCTCCCCCTTGCAACCAGAAGACTTTGCTATGATTCGAGAGTATTTGCAGCGGCGCGAGGCAATGACATTTCAGGCAAAAGCGAAGTTAAGCCGACAACTGGCTGATCAGGTCAAAGACATGATTGCCTTGGAAAAGGTACCGTCAGTTGTCACGGCTAACTTGTTTCTGGAGGCTGTGTACCTTGCCTATCAGCAGTTATCATCCCAGGATTAGTGACCCACGCACCCTTGCTCCAGCTTGAGCCATGGGTTGGTTATCTGGGAACAAAATACCCTATGCACTCAAGAGTTAAGACGGATGATTCCCTAAAATCTGGTAAAAAACCGGATTTTAGGCTTGTAAGGCTAAATTAATGTCGCTACTATTGTACTTGAATACTTATACTAGCTTCTCATCCGGCTTTTGCCGTTAGTTGCTCATGGACATTCAGCTGATTAATATTGGTTTTGGTAACATTGTTTCAGCAAACCGAGTTGTAGCAATTGTTTCTCCAGAGTCTGCTCCTATCAAGCGGATCATTACTGAGGCAAAAGAGCGTGGATATCTCATTGATGCAACCTACGGGCGTCGCACCAGAGCGGTAATTGTGACCGATTCCAGCCATGTCATCCTCTCGGCAATTCAGCCAGAAACTGTTGCCCATCGCTTCGTTATCAATAAAGATAGTCACAATGGTAACCATTAAGCTTGAAGCTTAACTAGACTCAACATGGAAGCAGGGAGACTCATTGTATTGACTGGTCCTTCTGGTGTTGGTAAAGGAACCTTGCTGCGCCAGCTCCTGAAGCGACACCCGGAACTTGAGCTTTTGGTTTCAGCAACCACCAGGCAACCACGTCCTGGGGAGGTGCATGGGAAACACTATTACTTTGTCACTCGTGACCAGTTTGAAGAAATGATCATAGGGGATGAGCTTTTAGAGTGGGCTGAGTACGCTGGTAATTACTACGGTACACCTAGTTTGCCAGTCAAGCAGCTTCTTGAGAAGGGTAGGTCAGTTATTTTAGAAATAGAATTGGTTGGGGCAAGGAAAATCAACAAAACCTTTCCCTCTGCCCTGCGTATTTTTGTACTACCCCCAAGTCTAGATGAATTAGAGCAGCGGATTCGCTTGAGGGGTAAGGATACTGAAGAAGTAATCGCCCAACGCCTTTCTATTGCCAAAGCCGAAATTGAAGCTGCTGATGAATTTGATGTGACTATTGTTAATCAAGACTTCAAAGAAGCCCTACAAAGGTTGGAAGCAGCTATCAAACCATCTTAAAACTAAGTATTACACACAAAGGTAATTACACACACACAAAGGTAATATTATATCTGGTAGCTTCGTTATTGATCCTGGTATCGATAACTGGTTGAGATCTGTCAGGTTAGAATCCCCTGTGGGTGAGCCTCCGGAGAGTTCAACGAGTAGAGATAACACCTAGTACAGATAACAAGCTACTGGATAATAGTTTAAACCCTGCTTAATACTTGCTGAATACTGGTCACTAATGACTAATGACAACATCTAACCAAGACACGGAAACCCCTAACAGTACTCAAGCGCTACCTTCCCCCTGGCGCTGCCTTACGGGAGCATTGATTTCTGGAGGATTGACGAGCGCTATTTATTTTATAACTGCCTCGATTGCTACAACCTTTGCTAATAAACCCCTCACCTCTAACTCTCAGACAGCCCTCAAAATTGCGATCGCAGTTCGGACGCTGGTAGTGGGAGTCAGTACCCTAGCCACGTTTATCTTTGGTATTACTACCATTGGTTTGGTAGCTTTGGCAATTCAACAACTCTACCGAACGAAGTTCGGCACTCTACCGCCCAAGTGAGGGTCTACCGATAGGTTATTGTCTGGTAGTTGTTGACTTTCACTACAGCAGTGGACAAAAGGGTTAACTAACAGATATGGTCAATTAACAAACAATTAACAATTAACCATCTCGGTTTGTAAACCATCTAAACTCCAATTCCCCTCCCGTTATAGCCCTTAGACAAGCGCGGGAGACGGGGCGTATAAAGTGCTCCTGCAGGTGACCCACACAGCCCCTTGGAAATTGGATACCGAATTTGTTGCGTATCCTAAATATTTCTGCTATAATAGATATATTATTACACTCGTTCGCTTAGCGTCTCCTAGGGAGAGAAGAGTGTCGGTTTAAGTGCAAGCTGAAAAGCCTCTGCTGGAAACTTAAATCAACAAAAACCTTGAAAAAGTAAGCCCAAGGATTTGATCTGAGGGTGTAGAGGCTGTTTGGTTCAGCCGTTAAGGGTTTTATACTCTTAAGAATCCCTCGCTATAATCTCGTGATTTAGCGACGGGAGTATCAACAATCTCAAACAACTCTGGAGAAAACTCTCCACAAACCGTGTAGACAATCCCACGCACTAGGGCTTCAGCCTTGAGTAGGGTTTCTTCAAATTCCAGCTGGGGATTTGATAACGCAATCAGAGCACCACCGATACCAATCGATACTTGATTGGGAGTAATCTCAGCAGTTCGGATCACAATGTTAAGGTCTGCAGCACCGTTGAGTGCGAGAAACCCGATCGCTCCGGAATAGATTCCCCTGGCCTGAAGTTCCAATCGATCAATAATCTCCATGGTTGAGATCTTAGGAGCACCAGTCATGGATCCTCCAGGAAATGTGGCACGGATACAGTCTCCCACCCTTACATCTGGACGCAAACGACCCCGAATTGTACTCACCAGTTGATGAACTGTGGCATAGGTTTCCACATCCATTAACTTAGGGACATGGACACTGCCAATTTCGCAAACCCTGCCCAAATCGTTCCGAAGTAAGTCTACAATCATTATGTTTTCACAACGGTTTTTTTCCTGAGTGCGTAACGCTTCGCACAACAGTCGATCTTCTTCTTCTGTTTGGCCTCGTGCGGCAGTTCCTTTGATGGGTTTAGATTCCACCCAACCTGAGGGGTCAATTTTCAGGAATCGTTCTGGGGATGAACAAGCCACAGCTAGCTCGCCAAATTTTAGGAAGGCAGAGTAGGGTGCAGGATTGAGTTGGCGCAACCTTCGGTAAAATGCCAAGGGGTCAAGTTCGATATTGGCATAAATTTTGTTAGTCAAGCAAATTTCGTAGCTTTCTCCAGCTTTAATTTGATCGAGACTTTCTTGAATATCTTCCAGATATCTCTGGTAGGAACGACTCAATCGAAAGCTAACTTTTCGATGAGTATAGTCTAACTCAATGGGAGGCAAAGGAGGTAGAGTACAAAGCTGTTTTTCGATACCTTCAAACCAAGCATTTGTTTGCTCAGTTTCCCCTTTTTTAGTCAGACACAACAGATAGGTTACTTGCTCTTGATGGTCAAAAGCAATAATTCGGTCTGCTAAGAGAAACATCGCATCTGGAAATTGCGATTGATGGACTATATTTCCTCCACATTCTGCTTTTAGTTCGTAACCAAAGTAGCCAACAAAACCACAGTTAAAGTCAAACGGAAGCCCTTCTAAACAGTTGTATCGACGCTCAAGTTCTCTGTGTAGATAGGAGAAGATACTTTCTCTACGATGTGTTGTTTGGCCTGAGCAGTTAATGGTAAGTTTTTGGTCAGTAATCGAGTATTGCACTACCAGGCTGTTTGGTCCTGTACCATCTCCCATAAAAGAAAAACGAGATAGACCAGGTTCTACGCGAGAGCTGTCTAGCCAGAATGCTGTCGGTTGTGAGCCAAATAGATGAACAAACACTCGTTCCGAATCAGGGTAGACCGTGAGCTTGCGACTATGAATATTAAAAATCATTTGATGAAACAGCCGTGACTTAAGCATTCAGCCGTCAGCTATCATGCTTAAAATAAACATCGACAGGGAGAATTTAATAGTTCGAGATTTTACAGAATTGAAAGTGTGGGCAAAAGCCCATCTAAGCATATGCGCTACGCGCACGCGTGCGCGTTCAGCAGTCAGTGGTCAGCGGTCAGTGGTCAGCTTATTTTATTCAAAAGCACGGATTGCGCTACGCGCACGCTGCGCGAACAGTAACCTGGCCAATAACTGATAGCTGATAGCACCTCAAGTAGCACCATCTGTAGCGCATAAGCTGATAACTGATAGCTGATAGCTAATAGCTGATAGCTGATAGCTGAATGCTTACGCTGTGACAGCTATAGCTGCTCTACCTCCTTTAAAATATCGTTAATCTCCTGCCGGAGACTTTGTAAATTATCCTCCAATGATTGACTGGCAGCGAGTTTATGCTCAATTTCCCCCAGTCTCGGCTTCAGAGAGTCAGTGAACTGCTTGAGGCTGTTTACCAATTCTTGCTGCAAACCTTGTTTTAGCTTATCGGTATAGTTATTCTGCAACTCACGCAAGGTTTCATCAAGCTGTTGGGTTGCCTTATCACGCTGCTTAGGAACCGCATTGAAGCTAAACATGGTCAACATCAGAGCTAGTACAAAAGCTGACAGATCAAATAGTGCAGCAGTGGCTACCACATGTCCGCCAATTCCTGTTGCTGCGGCGGCAGTTCCCAAGGTCAAAAAATTGTTGAGTCCCTTTTCTGAGGCTACCTTAAGATTTTCAGAGATAGAAGTGGTATCAATTTTACCACTATTAAGTTCGGGAACCTGAAACGAGTCTTCTGAGAGGCTTGCTGCTACTTGTAAATCTTCCCTAGCTTCCCGAATAATTTGTTCTCGATATTTCACAAGAGTTGATGCTGCTTCCTTAACAATTTCCTCCATCTGCTGCTCAAGTTTTACCTCCTTAATCGCCCTAGCTACTTTTTCTTCCAGTAGGTCGTCTTCCCTAATAATACGCTTTTTCAATAGGCTAATGAAGGCGAAATTATCCTGGATTACTTTATGTAATTGTTGAATTAGATTGGTAAACAGGTCACGAATTTTTTCTCTAAAGACACCAAAAATCAGGTCATATTGCTCAATTCGCTCATCGATTCGCAACAGAGATCGGTCAAATATCGTCTTTTCGGCAATGACTTTCTGCCGTGCCTCATGGTTCTTTTTCTCTAACTGCTCTAGGTAAACTAACAAAGAGTTCTGAGGACCCTGAAGTTTTAGCCGTATTTTTTCGGTTTCTGCCAGAAACTCTAGTAGGAAGTCTCGTAGGGTGTCGATGTCGTTGCCAGTGCGTGTTGATACTGTAAATAAAGGTGGTACTTCTGTAAAGACATCATGAAGTCCATCTTTGACGTGTGAGATAATCTGTTCACTCTCTTGTGGGGTGACCAGATCCACTTTATTAATAATAACGATTACTTTACGTACCCAGATCTTACTGACTAACGAGAGAAAGTCCAGCTCTGATTTAGTCAGAGGTCGTTCCACTGAGGTGACAAACAGGATGATATCAGCATGCTGTAGATAATTCTCTGTAAGTTCTTGGTGACGTTCAATGATAGAGTTTGTGCCTGGGCTATCAATAAAGACAATGCCATCAAACCCCTCTGGGTAATAGGGTTGAATCGAGTTTGTGGTCGGAAGTATGCCCACAGCAGCTAGCTCGTCATTACTCAACCGATTCAGCACACTGGATTTTCCGGCATTAAATTCTCCACAGACAAAGATCGAGAAGGGATTTTCCAGTTGCTGTTTGAGGGCATCAAGATCAGGGCAAGAGACATTGAAAAGCAGCTCTGCTTCCACAAAGAGTAGTTTTACACCTTTGATGGTGTTGAGGCTGCGGTTAAAGAGATGCTCTTGTTGAACAGGAAGGGTCACCACGTTACTATGAGCGAAATGAGCGAACAGATCTCATTATATTAGCAAGTATTAGCAAGATACAGAAGAATAAATCCAAAGCATACGCTAATTAACCATAGGCCCAGCGTCACTTTAAGGTAAGTTTATTGACTGGCGGGATAGATTACCCTCACTTCCGTGATCAGTTTAGCCGTGAGGTCACCAACCTCGATTAACCAACCATTAACACTTGAAAGTCTGGCTTGCTAGATTAGAAACTGAAAGGCTTGACAGCCTGACGCTGATACTATCTCAGCTCTAACTGGCTTCCCAACGCTCCAAATAACTATGAAACTCCCAAAAGATCGTATCCCTGAAGACCAAGCCCACCAAGTATTCGCCCTAGCGGCTCAACTCTATGCTCAGCACAACCAAAGCTATTCTGTAAAGGAGTTGATTGAAGCAGGTAAAGAGGCACAAATTCCGCCAGAATTTATGGAAAAAGCCCTTGCTGAGATTAAAAAGCGATCGCATTCTAAATCCCTACTCCCCAAACATCATAGTAATCGGTCTGGTCTGATGTTGATTGGTATGGGTACAGTCTTACTCGCTCTTGCGGGTATAGGATGGTTAGCTAATTTTGTAGAACCTAGACGAGTCGCAGAAGCGGAGCTATTGGAATCTACACCAGTCCCAGAAGCAGCGCCAACAGAGGTAAGTGTGCCTCAAGACCAATCCACAGCGTTTGGGGATAATCTAGGGTCAGGGCATATTAATAAGTGTACACCCCTGATCGATAAATACCTCAGCGGTGCTAACCTAAGTGGAGCAGATTGTACGAATGTGGACTTGTCAGGAGCAGATTTGACTAATGCTAACCTGACTGGTGCTAATTTCAGCCGTGCTGATTTAAGTCAGGCTAACTTAAGTAATGCCAATCTCACTGGTGCCGATTTTGCTGGAGCAGATTTAGCCAATGCGGATTTAAGCGGTGCTAACCTGACTGGTGCCAATTTAAGTAATACAGATTTAAAAGGATCTAACTTGACTGGTGCCAATCTCAATGGTACCGATCTGGCGAGGGCAGACTTAGAAAGGTCTGATCTCAGGGATGCTATGACCAATGGTGCTAATTTCGAGAATACTAATCTAAATCAGGTAACTTGGCCTAACGGTAGCATTAACCAGTAAAAAAACTACTTATAAGCGTTCTTTGCGTCTTCGTTGACTAGGTCAGCACCGGAGAAAGGGGACGCACTGGACGCGGAAAAATTTGTAATATGGGTAATTAAACAGAAATAGTATGATATAATAAGAAACTAGTGGCGGCATAGCCAAGTGGTAAGGCAGGGGCCTGCAAAGCCTTTATCCCCAGTTCGAATCTGGGTGCCGCCTTTTTTAAATGGATAAGCTCGGGAAAATCTCGGAGATATTGAGTAGGAGAGCGCTCCTGCTAGTAATCAACTTCCTCTGCCAACAGAAGGTCAGTGTCAAGAGTTGACAAATCCTGGACTTTAGATTGAAATTGATCACAGATTGCCAAGGGATCAACCCTCCGCTCAAACAAAGGACTATCAGGAGATTCACAAAATCTACCACTGAAAAACTGACACACGGCACAGCAATCCTTTCCACTCTTAAGCCCTGCTTCAATTTCTTCTTCCTGAAGTATCATTTCCGGTTGCATGGGAGCAAGCTTGAGATTCACACCATCCCATCGCGCTTTGATAATGCCGCTGATACTCAAGGTCTGCCATCGAGGGTCTTTTTCCACTACCTCTTCGGGAACTCGCAACCAAGCATCGGTCCCAAAGGTCTCCACCATCACGTCAAACTCTTGGGGTTGCTGAATCTTAGCAAGCTGCTGTCGGGAAAGCTGTTCCGGTGCTACTCCTAATTCAATTTTATCCCCCACAGCAGGAATATGAATATAGAACAAGGACTGATTGTCTCCAGACCGGGCTACTTGGTGTAAGGCTTCTAATTCTCCGTGAATTAAGACTAGGTGCTTGGGCTTTACCTTGTTGATTACTTGTCCGAGTCCCACCTTATCGGTATGGGCAGAGAGGTTAAACCGTTTGATTTGAGCTTTGACGGTAATTGGTTTCCCATCTAGTTCAATAGTGTCCCCAGTCTTGAGACTTTGCAGGAGTCGGCCAGGGGATTCTTCATCAGTGTAGCCAGAAATAAAGATGGCAGCATTCTCTCGCTCTAGCAGTACTGAGGCATAATAGACTGAAGGTCCACCGGTCAGCATACCGGAACTGGCCACAATTACACTGGGTTTTGCGATCGCAATCGGACGTTCCCGAAAGTGTTCGATAGAAATAATCGGGGGTGTACTGGTTTTATCAAAGAATGGTTCCTGGCCGTTAATCTTAACTAAGTTTTGAACTGGAACAGGTAACAAGTCCAGGTTTTCTCGAAATACCTCTGTGACTGCTCTGACCAATCCATCCACAAAGATGGGAACTGTTAATTTATTAAATAACTTGGAGGTGCGGATCCCTAACAAGATTTCCTGAGCTCTACCCAAGGCAAAAGAGGGAATCAAGACATTGCCCCCAGCTTGCACTACTTCAGCAATGGATTCCATCAATGCAGTTTCTTGATTTCTTCTAGCGGGGTGGACAGAGGAACCATAGGTAGACTCAGTAATTAAAATATCCGCTTCAGGAAGCTCAGCTAAATTCAATCCGTTAGTGGTGCGACTATTGGTGGTGTGGAAGTCTCCGGTGTAGAGTAAAGACATATCCTTATAGCGCAGATAGATACAAGCCGCACCCAAGATATGCCCGGCATTGATAAACCTTACCATTAGTCCTGGTAAGGGCTCAAAGTCTTTGCCTACTGGTTGAGTTTCCAATTGAAACAAGGTTTGTTCTAAATCGGCCTCATCAAATAACTCGGGAGAGTCTTCATTCAGTTGCTGTATCTTCAGTCCATCCCTGAGCATGACATGGGCAATTTCTCTGGTGCCATGAGTGGAAATCATCCGCGCACCAGGGTAGCGGCTGTGAAAGACGGGGACAGCACCAAGGTGGTCTTGATGGCTATGGGAGATCAGGAGCAGGTTAGGATTATCCAGATAGTCCAACGCGGGCAAAGGGTCGTAGCCTTTGGGTCGAGTGCCACAGTCTAAAACTACTTCATAGGGACCAATCAGAATTTTGAAACAACTGGCACCAATGCTTCTAGCTGCTCCTAAAGGAGTAACAATTAAACGATCATAGGATTGAGAATCAACACTTGCAGATGGGATATCCGGAAACTGGTAATAATATACATGGATATAGTTTCCCTTCAAACTCACTCGTGCTTGTTGCTGGGTTGAAGGGGAGAACGCTTCCCATTCCCATCTTGTTCGACCTCGCTGTTTAGGCAAGTCTAATTGCCAATCGTTGACACCAGTTTTCTGTTTCAACGTGGCTAAGACTCTATCAATGGTTTCCGTCGGGGGAGCAGCTAGTGTGGATTTGGAGGGATTTAGGTCATCTGATAGCCTGGTCAGAGCCTGCTGTAACAAGGTTGTTTGGGTTTGTTGAAATGTTGACTCATGTTTATACTTCCTAGACTCGACCGGTTTGTGGCTGCGGTTTTTCTTCGAAGCTGGGCGGCTATTGGAATTGTGCTCTACTTGGGGTAAAGCTCGATGTAAAATCAGGGTATCCCGTTGGCGCTTAGCAACTACTTCCCACAGTTCCCCAATTTTCATGTGCTTGCTAGAGCCTAAGACACTGATTTTTAGGGTTTTCTGTCCTGGTCTGGACACTTTAAGTTGTACAAACTGTCCCCGTTTGCCTAACTGCACGACTCTGCCAGCGATTAACCATTGCTCCTCCTGGACTGTCTCAGTCATCGCTTCTAGGTAGAGAGAGCCAATTACACCATCTGAGCTAGTATTAGGGGCGACTTGCCAGGAATGGATTCCAGTAGGAATCTCATCAGTGGGTAAGGTTTTGATTTTGAATCGAAGGCCATCCTGACTTAGGAGATAGTTTACCTGAGCTACTGACTCGATGTTTCCAGTTAAGGTGCATTGGATGGTGTTGGTCATCGCTGTAGTGCCATTAGCAGTGGACTGTGTGACTATTCCTACATCAAATCAAAGATTATGATGTAGGCTTCTCAGATTTACAAATGAGACTTGCTGATCCTCAATATCTTGTATCGATTTACCACAGCCATTCAGCGGCAGTCCAACCGCCATTAACGCACGATTCAAAATGTTGATACCACTGTTCCAGTCACGGTCAATCGAAACACCACAACTGGAACAATGATGAACGCGCTCACTTAAACTTTTCAAGGGCCCTAGATCCACAATTGAAGCACTCAATACTTGTCCGACGGGGGTCAACTTTCTGGAGTAACAAACCGCGTTTGACCGCTACTGCTTGTAAAATTTCCATAAATGCCCCCCACGCCGCATCATGTATTGATTTGGCCAGTTTTGTTCTGGCAAGTCCTTTGATGTTTAAATCTTCATGAGCAATCAGGTCGTAATTACTACATAACCAATGAGCAACTTGATAATGAAATTCCTTTCGGCAACGGGTTAAATGAAGGTGCAATAAAGCCACTTGATTCTTAGCTTTTTCCCAGTTTTTAGAACCCTTAACACGACGCGACATAACCCGTTGGGCTTTTGCTAACTTGTCTTGAGCCTTTCGGTAAAACTGAGGAATTGCAATAGCCTCACCATCTGATGTGGTTAAAAATTTTTCTAAACCCACATCAATACCAACAGACGATTTAACTGAATCTACAGGAAGAAACTCAGGGACAGTATCATCTTTCATTGAAATGCAACAATACCAACCGTCTGCTTTTTTAACGATAGTGCATTGTTTGAGAGTGAAACCGTCCGGTATAGGTCTGTGCATTACCACAGGTATCTCACCAATCCGACTCAGCTCAAGCACTCCATCTTTTAGATGTGCTCCCGCTCTGGAATTGTTAACCCGTGGGAATACAAAAGATCGCAAGTCACCAGTTTTCTTAAACCGTGGTCGTCCCCCTCGTTGACCATTAACATCAGGTTTTCGCCATCTATCCCATGCTTTATTAAGCCGTTGTAGGTTAACCTGCTGAGTTTCTGTGTAGATTTGTTTGTACTCAGGGAACCACCGCTTAGTTTCTTTAAGGGCGGCTTGCTGGGTGTAGTAGTTGACAGGTTCCGGAATTTCACCAATCGGCTCACTCACAAGACTGCAACGGTCAATCGGGGTTCTAGTCCGCTTGAGCCAGTCAAGCCGTTGCCCTAGAGCATAGTTCCAGTGACGACGCAACAATTCAAGCCATCTCTCCATGATGGCTATCTGTTCGTCACTAGGCTTGATTCGATAGCAGTAAGTTAACAGCATAATGTGATTGTACTACTTGCGTACTGTTGAGAACCAAGATACCCCGTCGGGCAATTCCCCTCCCGCGCTTATCAAAGATTATAACGGGAGACCCCTTGCCCGTTTAGTTAGGAATTTTCTGGATTAGTTGCCACTTTAATGGTAGACAAGAGAATGGGAAATGATCCCAAATTACTTGGGTAGTTACTGATAATCCTCTATTATACCAGATCCGGTAGAGTGTAGCAGATATCGGATTCACTGATTAGGCTCAAAGGCTCGCGACTGAGGTTCAGAGGATAAACCGACCCAACAGTTGTTCAAAGAATGCCTCGTCGTGCTTTAGGGATGGTCGCCCGATCACCCCAAAGGGATGCTCCTTCAGAGCCGCTACGGGAACGCAATAATAGTGCGATTCGGGCAAAGCCCGACCCTTCGCGAACGCTATATCGCCATATCGCAATAATAGTAAGCCTAACTCTGGGATACATTGCCAATACTATCGGACAGGATACTATATCAAATCCGTTTAATTGTCCATAATAAAAATTACGATATTGTTAATCATCACTAATCCTCCAGACGTGATATAAAAATTTGATACTGATTACCTTTGATTTGGTGAGCAGGATACTTTATGATTAGACTATTATTTATTTGGAGCAGAATAGTAGGTTATAGCTTAGCTAAACTATACTAAGCTATCAGCTAATCAGCTATTCATGATGAGTGTAAGATAACAGACCAAAAAGACCCAAGTAACGTCAGCATCACCCACGAGGAAAAAACCTCTCCTCTATAGACGTTAACTCTAACGTCTATACTCTCCTAGGTTGATCAACCCAATGATTGCCTTAATTTAGCTATCATTTGATAGCTAAATACTTACAAATTACGGTATTTTTAGTCAGCATCTAACACCAAAAAATGAAAGCGATAGTAACAGAATACAATAGAGAGCAAACATCAGAATTACTACCAATACTATTATTAGTAATTGCCTTACTTGCTTTATCTATAACAGCCATCTTAATCAGGTTTTCTCTTCAAGAAATAAGTGCTAATGCCACAGTATTCAATCGTCTTTGGATAGCTACTCTAGTCTTTGGTTTGTGGAATGGATTCAGCCAAGTACGTACTCAAACATCCCAGAAGAACTCTGAACCACAGTCAGGTTACAAAATTGTCGATATCTTACTTTTGGTAGGCGTAGCGATCTCTCATCTGGGTGGTCGATTTCTATGGACTTGGTCTTTAACTAAGACTAGCGTTGCTAATGGTAATGTACTAGGAGCTCTAACACCATTTTTCGCTACTCTAGGAGGATGGTTATTATTTAAGCAGCGTTTTGACCGTAGATTTCTCATTGGTCTGGCACTTGCCTTGTTAGGGGCAACTACTTTACAAATAGAGGATTTTCTAAAGTCGCCCAATAACTTTATCGGTGATAGTGCTGCCTTAGCATCTTCTGTATTTTATGCAGTCAACTTTTTACTATTAGAACAACTGCGAACCAAGTTTTCTGTAGAAGGAATCCTGATTTGGCGCTGTGCTTTGGGAACACTTTTTATGATCCCAGTGGTTCTGATATTCAGTGATCAAATTTTCCCGATTTCTTGGTCAGGATGGTTAGCAGTGATTTCCCTAGCTGTTGTATGCGAAGCTGTGGGACATGGTTTAGTAGTATACAGCCTCAAGCACTTTTCTTCAGGCTTTGTTTCCTTAGTATTGCTTCTCGATCCACTAGTTGCTGCTATTCTGGCCTGGATTCTATTTTCAGAAAACTTAAGTATTCTTAACTTACTAGGTTTTGCTGTGATTATGGAGGGAATTTATCTAGCAAAAACTGGCAAAGGTGCTGATAAGCCAACTATTAAGGAAGAAAACAGCTAATACCATTGGCCGTTATGGATGCTATAATTATTTAGTCGGTAATTGGGTTAGTCGGTAATTGGTAATTGGTATAGCAGTTTTCACTGGATTGAGAACTGCTATAACATGCTTACCTATTAATAAATTAGGATTAGTTATGTTGAAGATAGACTTCTGCGAGCATACCAAGCAGCACCCTGCAAAGCGGCCTGGTCATTAAGAATCACATATATAGGAATAGACTTCAGCAAATCCACCATCTTATCCTTATTAATAAAATTTTCCATAAACAGAGGTTCACGCAGCTTATCGAGAATGCGAGGGGGAATCCCTCCACCGATATAAACACCCCCAGTTGCGAAAAACTTAAGGGCAGCATTTGCGGCTTCAGATGCCAAGATTGAGACAAACATCTCTAAAGCTTGCACACAAAGGGGACATTTATTGGCCAGAGCTGCATTACTAATCGCTGCGGCTGGCTCTCCTTTGCTCATTTCTTCTGCTAACCATTCAGGGGTGTTTCCATGTCCGCTATCCCGCAAATAATTATACATACGAACCAAGCCAGGACCTCCTACAAGAATCTCGTAGCTCACCCGTTTGTATTCTTGCTGAACATAACGCATTAGTCCAACTTGAAGCTCATCCAAAGGAGCAAAGTCAGTACTTCCACCTTCAGATGCGATCGCATGAACTCGACCTTTCACCTCAACGGTTGCTGCTTCTCCTAAGCCAGTACCAGGTGATACTACTGCTCGATTGCCCCCTGGTATTTTAGTGCCGACATTAAGAGTGACTAACTGATCATCTTTTAGGGTTTCTATGCCATAAGCATTGGCTTCTACATCGTTGAGCAAGTTAACCGGAACACCTATAACTGAAACTAATTTAGCTGCTTCTACTTTATCCCAGGGTAAATTAGTCAATTTACACACACCTTCCTTGATTGGACCAGGTAAGCCGAAACAAGCAATTTTAATGGGATGGTCACAGCTTTCAACGAAAGCCCCTACCAGCTCCTCAAAACTGTGATAGTCTTTGCACTTATAAGTGCTTTTTTGGACTACAGAGAGGTTCTCGTCAAATATCGCTAATCGGCAATTTGTTGCCCCTAAGTCACCTGCTAATATCATAAGTAATTCAAAATTACAAATAAAAAAATGCTATCAACGTTTTAAGTTAATTATACCTTAATCAGTAAGCATTCAGCCGTCAGCATTCAGCCGTCAGCTGATAGCTGATAGCTTACCTTAATCAACTTCTTAAAAATCAATCACTAAAGCTCGGCAATCCGGTTGATTGTGGATATCAACTGCTTCTGTTGTTAATTTTGAGAAGGGAACAGTATTGGTAATAATCGGTTCTAGATCAATCTTCTTTGTGCAAATTAGTTCTATGGCCTGACGAAAATGCTCTGGAGTATATCGATAGCTACCATAAATCTTGAGGGAACGATAATGAATTAAATTAGGATTGCCCCGAAACTCAGTTCCCGGGGGTGTTCCACCAAACCCAACTGCGGTACCGCCACACCTGAGCAGGGTTAATGCCTGTTCATAGGTTTCCCCAGAGCCAACGGCTTCAATAACCACATCAGCACCATAACCGTCGGTTTGAGCCATCACTATCTCTTTGAGAGACTCTCGGGTAACATTAACGGTACAATCAGCCCCCAAAGCTGATGCCTGTTCCAGAGAATCATCATGTTTGCCAGCTAGAATAATTTTGGTAGCACCTCTCAAGCTCGCTAGCTGAAGGAAGGTCAGTCCGACACCGCCATCACCAATAATTACCACGCAATCGGACAAACCAATATTAGATAAGTCAATACCCTGAAGGATACAGGCTAGTGTTTCTGTAAAGGCAGCAAACTCATAGGGAATTGATGAAGGCAGCTCAACGATACCGCTAGCCAGGGAAGCCGGAACGCATACAAACTCAGCCATGCCACCGGGTTGTAACTTAGTTGGGTTGAGGCAATGGCCTAATGCTCCTCGCTGACAGTAAAAACACTCTCCACAGGGTTTTTCTGGGTTGACGGTAACGCGCATCCCTGGCTTGACTTTGGTAACACTCTCCCCTACAGCAACAACATCTCCTGCCAGCATCCTACCAAAAATGACTGGAGGATTATGTTTGGCGTGTCCCACTAATACCGCCCGTGCGTGCATCGCACAAAAGAAACACTTCTGAACCTTTATCAATACTTCCCCTGCGCTAGGTAATGGTCGGTCTATTTTTTCTAAGCGAAAGTTCTCACGTCCTGGACCATACCAGACCGCAGCCTGCATGGTTGTCATAATATTTTGCTCCAATGTTGTTTACTGTGGGTGCATCTCATTAAAGCTGTTTGACTCTGTGGGTGGAATGGGCATCTGGGTGGAATGGGCATCTGGGTGGAATGGGCATCTGGGTGGAATGGGCATCTGGGTGGAATGGGCATCTGGGTGGAATGGGCATCTGGGTGGAATGGGCATCTGGGTGGAATGGGCATCTGGGTGGAATGGGCATCTTGCCCGTTTCATTTCCGAGCGGGCTGTCCTAACTCTGGCTACGAGGCGGAAAATTAGGGCCCCCCTAAAGCACCACTAGCAACTCATTAAAGCTGTTTGACCCTGTGGTGCGTTACGGGCAGCAACCTAACCCTGGCTACGAGGCGGAAAATTAGGGCTCCCCTAACGCACCCTACGAAACTAACCTTTAGTGCTCTGCTAGTTTAAGCTACATGTTTAGCCTAGGTTGAGCCTAGCTATCATGAGCTAAAAACTTTTTCAGCCAAGGCTCAGTGATCTGTTCTAGTGAATTAAGGGTGACATCTGCGATCGCAAAACGTTTATCCTCTAGATTTTCTGGTGCTGGAACTGCAATACATGCCATGCTGGCAGCTTTGGCACTAATCACGCCACGAACCGAATCCTCTAAGGCAACACACTTGGTTGGTTCTATACCCAGACGACGGCTAGCGGTGAGATATACTGCTGGATGGGGTTTACCAAATTCCTCGGCTTCTGCTGATGTAATCACATCAAAGGCATCCTTTAAATCGAGCCGTTTGAGTACTGTATCAATTAGACCGATGGGAGATGACGTGGCTAGGGCTAGGGGTAAGTTTAATTCCCGACACAAGTTTACGGTTTCAATTGCACCTGGCATCGGTTGTCCCATGGTCATCAATAGGTCACTCATCCGAGCAATCATTGTTCGACATACCTCAGCTTGGCTCATACCAGTCCAAGGAAATCGAGCATACCAATACTTGACCACCTCATCGTTTCGCAAACCCATTGTTTGAGAAGACATCTCCTCGTTCATGGGAATGCCAAGGTCATTGAAGACTTCGATTTCTACCTTAGACCAAAACGGCTCACTATCAATTAGTAAACCATCCATATCAAAGATCACAGCTACATCCTGCATCAGAATCTTCCTCAAGCGTCGAGATCTACAACAGTTCGGGTTCCAGGCTGTGGACTCCAATTAGTCAATTCTATAGGAAGCTTCTCGAGAGGGATAAACCGACCCAACAGTTGTTCAAAGAATGCCTCGTCGCCCTTGATGGATGCGATCGCCGCCGCAATGGTTTCGTCGGTAGCGCCAGCAAAAGACGTCACTACCGCAATCTCTCGCATAAATAACTCATGGGGAGAAATCGGTAAAGAAATTCCTTGTTTAGGAACACCATAGATACAGACTAAACCGCCTTTACGAACAAGATCTAGTGCTGTAGCCAGACCCCCTGGTGAACCGGAACATTCCACCACCACATGTGCCTGGTTTGGTTCTGGAACTTCGATCCGTTCAATTCCCAATTTGTTTAGCCAAGGGAGCGGCTCTTTGGTGATATCGTAAACTTTAATTTCTCCCTTGAAGTTGGGGGAATGATTTAGGAGGTAGGTAATTAGAGTACCTGAAATACCCCCCCCAATCACCAGGACTTTAGGGCGTGAAGTAGCTAATATATTAACACCAGCTAGAATCCGTTTTACTCCCCTTACTGCACAACTTAAAGGCTCAATGAGCACCCCTAAAGATGGATTGGAGAATTCAAAAGGATGTAGGGAATTTATAGGAGCACAAATTTGCTCAGCATACCCTCCATGTTCATTTACTCCAAGTTCTTGGAGATTGATGCAATGACTAGTTAATCCCTCTAAACAATAACTACATTTTCCACAGGAAATCTCATTATTGAGGGCAAAATGACCTTTTTGATTAGGCAGGCTACAGACTACTTCATGACCAAGAATACAATCTTTATCTAAGCCTGCTGCGGTTAGTTGCTGGTCTGTTTTACAGACTCCCACAAATTCTACCTTAGCAATGACTTCATTATCTTGAGTCTTGCTAGGCTCAGGAAAATCGCGAATGTCTACTTGATTGGCTTTGGATAAAACTGCTGCTCTCATTAAATAGCTCCTGCGGTTTCAGGGGTTGGACATAATAGGATATCAAGTTTGTGTAGGACTTGATCTAAAACACCAATAGTGCAATCAATTTCCTCGTAGCTGATATCAAGATAAGGAGCAAATTTCAAAACGTTCAGGTCGTATCCTCCGGTTTGGAGAATCATGCGCCAACTCTGGTCTTTCCAAATAAAATCATTATCCTGAGCAATGCTTGCTGCTAGTTTGGCAGACCCTTTGTAAGGTATACCCTTTTCATCAGCAAAAACCATGTTAAGTATAAGTCCGAGTCCATCTACGCTATAGACACAGGAATGACGGGCTTGGAGTTCTTTTAGTTTGCTCAAAAAGTACAAACCTTTTGCTGGTACTGATCTTTCGTAGTCTTGTGCCAGCATATAACGCCATGTTGCTAAAGCAGCAGCAGTTCCGAGAGGATGGTTAGCAAAATTGCTGTGAGCGTGTCCAGGAGTGAAAAAGTCTGGTGCTACTAGGTCTTCTCGCGCCCAGACTAAGCTAACTGGACTCAAACCATTGGTGAAGGATTTGCTCAACGTAATAATATCTGGCACAAACCCAAAATGTTCGAAGGCAAATAATTTACCAGTACGGTACATCCCAACTTGAATTTCGTCATCAAAGACAAGAAGTCCGTGCTTTTGTCGTAACTCACTGATAAACCCTTTAAAGAAATCCCTGGGTGGGATGGTGTAGCCTCGTCCTTGACAAGGTTCTACAACTATCGCACCGACTTCTGAACTGGTCTCACTTGCGATGCCATAAAATTCGTTGGAGAATGCCTTCCGAATCATGCTCTCGCAGTATAAGTCACAGGTTTCCCGTTCCTTTTCATAGAAACACTGAGCGCAGTTAGCAAACGGAAACATAACTGCCCGTTCTGAGAACTCATTAAAATACTGTCGATATCGATGACTACTCGAAAGGTTGAGAGTACCAAGAGAGCGACCATGATAACCACCCATCATCACAGCTACTTTATTCTTGCGGGTGTTTTTACGAATAATCTTTAGGGCATCTTCCACCACAAGTGCGCCGCCCACATTAAAAGATACTCGGCCTTTGACACCTGTTCTTTCATACATCGCATCTACTACTTGTTTGGCGATTAATAATTTTTCACGATGTAGAAAGTCGCCATTGGCTTGAGGTAATGTATGGAGTTGTTTAGTAACCTCTGATTCAATCTCTGGATTGCGATACCCAAAGTTACAACTTGAGTGCCACATTCCCGTATCGATATAAGATTTGCCTTCATCGTCGAAAACCAATCCACCCTTACAACCAGTTACAATGATCGGTCGCTCTTGATAGTGAACAGTATCCCCCCAACATAGATATTCCTGATCAATTTCGCGCAGAGCCTGGCTATCGATTGTAGTTGGTGAATCTAGTCTTTCTTTATCTAAGACCGAATTTATTTTGATGCCTTGGTGCAAGGACATTTCTGTACTATTGCCACACCATTCTTCAGCCGTTTTTGACGATCCTTGATTAATCTCGGTCATGATATCACTTTTTTTCTTGTTTTACCTTTTTTGCACAGGGTAAGCGCAATAATCAATAAAGATGCAGTCTGATCAGCACTATTTAAAACAATTACCATAGTACTACAAATCACTTCTTAATATGAGCCTAATCCTTGCTATTGCTCTGGATCAGATTTTGGGTTAATTTTTATTGCGCTTACCGGAATTTTCTGCACCCAGAGTATCCTATCACAGGATAATGAAATGATCTGGATTTAAAATATTAAAAAATTGTTAAGCTTAACCAAAACAAGATTATTACCCAGAAATATTGACAATCTATTAAATATATGATAAAAAAAAAATTATCAAAAATACTAACTATAAACGGTGTAACTTCAAGTCAGTTCCATAACACTTTATAAATTTTTATATATGTGATAATTTTTTATTATCAAAAACCCTAACTATAAACGGTATAACTTCAAGTCAGTTGCTTTATCCTTTACGCCATAAAGCTTTGATTAGTATTTTAGGGAGCAGGGACTTCGGAGCAGGTAACAGGAAATAAGGAATAGCGATGCAGCAAGGGAACAGGGGAGGCAGTGCGGTCTTGGGGAGGCAGCGCATGGGTCTGTGTGCGGACGCAGGTTCCGCACACAAACCCATGCGCCACTCGCGGTCTGCCGTGGTTCCCCCCACTCGCGCTTGGGATCAAGACGGGAACAGGGAAAAAATTCTGTTTACCTCAGGTGCGACCTGAGGGTCGCACCTGTGGATATTATTTCTACGGCTATTTTTTTTGAATTTTAATTTAATCTAATCGACAAGCTATCAATAAAAGGTTTTTTTTCGGGAAAGACTTAGGGAAAGTTAACTCTTCTTTGATGCCAACAACGAACACCCGTTACCGCTGTTGAGTAATGCCATAATCAGCGGCATCAACTAATCGAAAAACTACCTGGTATTTAACCCCGTCATAGTTACCTGAAGTATGGAGTTGTTCCAGTCTCTTAAGATGATCATCCCAGTCTTGCCAATCCTTCGTTGTTTTAACTAACACGACGGCATAGTCACTCTGGAAGAGCCCTATAAATATCGTAAACATGGGCTAATTTTTGTAAAGTTTTGTTTCACAAGCAAACACCTCTCCCAAAGTACTATTTAGAATAATATTGGTTTCCTAACGACTTGGCAATAATGGCGTACGCAGAACACGAATACTAGGGATTTGCCAGCTCTACCTTGAGCACTAAAAGCTAAATTGCTCGATTAATTTGCCTGATCGTTTTGTCTTACTATATAACCTAATTCGATGCTCTCACTTTCAACGCACAATCACTCACTTATCGCCCTTAGTAAGGTGGTAATACCTTGACCTAATAAGCACCTGGGTCGAACACAAACGCAGCCAAGTTACGAGCCGTGAGTAAGCTAAATAATTCAACTAGTTCTTTGGCTTGACTTTGGACTGACAACTTGATTAAAGAATTCTTGGTATCTGAATTTTTTGAACTGCTTGTATTGGGAGTAGCAGAGTGGCGAGTTGTGTAAATTATTTCCCCAATGGGGAGTCGAAATTCTTGAGTTTAGTTGATTTATTAGGCGATAGAGCGCGTACTATGCCTAATCAGCTTGCTTATATCTTTCTGCAAAACGGAGAAACCCCCTCAGGAAGTCTTACCTACGGCGAATTAGATAGACAAGCAACAGCGATCGCATCTCATCTCCAATCAATGCCAGGAGAACGAGCTTTACTGTTATACCCTTCTGGATTAGAGTTCATTAGCGCTTTTATGGGCTGCTTATATGCCGGGGTAGTGGCTGTTCCGGTTTATCCTCCCAGACGCAATCAGAAACTATCTCGGTTGCTTTCTATTGCCAATGATGCCCAAGCGAAGCTAGCACTTACAACTACATCAATATTGGCTGACATTGATCGAAGGTGGGAACGGGAACCTGAGTTATCATCCGACTTGAAGTGGGTAGCTACAGATACCATTGAAACTAATCGGGGCGAGTTTGTACCTAAATCAATAAAGCGGTCGAGTTTGGCGTTTTTGCAATATACTTCCGGTTCTACAGGAACACCCAAAGGGGTAATGGTTACTCATGGGAATCTGATCCAAAATTCCACAGACCTAGATCGCGGATGGGAGCATAACTCGGATAGTGTAATTGTAACTTGGCTCCCAACATTCCATGATATGGGACTCATATACGGGATGCTCCAACCCATATACAAGGGATGCAAATGTATTATGCTGCCACCAGCGTCCTTCATACAAAAACCGATTCGCTGGCTAAAGGCGATTTCTGATTACGGAGGGACTCATAGTGGCGCACCTAATTTTGCTTATGCACTGTGTGTCGAAAAAACAACTCCAGAACAAAGGAATCAGCTAGACCTCAGTAGTTGGAGCATGGCTCTTAATGGAGCAGAACCTGTTGGAGCCGATGTTTTAGAGAAGTTTGCACAAGTTTTTGAAGTCAGTAGATTCGACAAAAGGGCTTTCTGTCCCGGTTATGGCATGGCAGAAGCAACTCTAAAGATTTCTGCTGTACGCGCTAAAGATAAGCCGATTTACTATCATATTGATGCCACTGCTCTAGAACAAAATTACGTTGTAGAATTTACTGATGAGAAACATTTAGAAAAACGAACTCTTGTTGGTTGTGGTAGAAGTGAGATGGATACCAAAGTTATCATTGTTAATCCACAAACCTGTTGTCGTAGTGCTTCTGAAGAAATTGGGGAAATTTGGGTTAGCGGTGGCAGTGTAACTTCTGGGTATTGGAATCGCCCCGAAGCCACACAAAAAACGTTTCAAGCTTACTTGAAAGATACAGGAGAGGGACCTTTTTTACGTACAGGGGACTTAGGATTTTCTAGTAAGGGGGAACTGTTTGTTACAGGAAGACTAAAGGATCTAATTATCATTAGAGGTCGCAATCATTATCCCCAAGATATTGAATTAACAGTTGAAAACAGCCATCCTGCTTTACGAAGTCATTGTAGTGCTGCCTTTTCTGTGGAGAGAGAAGGAGAGGAACGCTTGGTGGTTGCTGGTGAGGTGGAACGAACTCACCTACGCAAGCTGAACACAGAGGAGGTAGTTAGAGAAATTCAAATCGCCGTATCAACAGAACATGAATTAGACGTTGATGGGGTGGTCTTGTTGAAGACGGGGAGTATTCCTAAGACCTCTAGTGGAAAGATTCAACGGCGTGCTTGTAAGCAAGGATTTTTAGAAGGGAGTTTGAATGTCGTAGGCCAGTGGCAGAAAACTTTATCCCAGCCTGAATACGTAGCACCACGCACCCCAACCGAAGAAATAATCGCCAACATCTTCGCTCTGGTTCTAGGAGTGAAAGATGTAGGAATACATGACAACTTCTTTGAAATCGGAGGACATTCTCTACTTGCCACTCAATTAATTTCCCAACTGCGAGTAACCTTCAACAGAGAAATACCCCTAAGACAAGTATTTGAAAGCCCGACAATCGCTCTTATTTCGCCGAAATTAACCCAATTACTGACCACAGAAAACCAATTAAGTCTTCCTTTGATTCAACCAAGAACCGATAGTGAACAATTACCCCTATCATCGGCTCAAAAAAGACTGTGGTTCCTCAACCAACTAGAAGGAATTAGTGTCAATTATAACATACCAGCAGCCTTTAGAATCACTGGCAACTTGATCATTAACGCCCTAGAACAAGCCTTATCAGAAATAATCAGTCGTCACGAAGTAATACGGACAAGTTTCTCCACTATTAATGGCACACCAACACAGGTAATTCACCCCGACAGCACCATTAACATCAATGTGGTGGACTTACAACAATACCCAGAACCAGAACGGGAAACTATCTTACAGCAACTTGTACAACAGGAAGCAACAACCCCCTTTGACCTAGAGATAGCACCATTAATCCGTTGTAAATTATGGCAACTAGACACCAGTGAGTATGTGTTAGTGCTGACCATGCACCACATCGTATCGGATGGTTGGTCGAGCGGAATATTAATCGAAGAACTCTCAAGTTTATATCAAGCCTTTTGTGTAGGAGCTCCATCCCCCTTACCGGAATTACCGATTCAATATGCCGACTTTGCCCTTTGGCAAAGACAATGGTTAAGTGGGGAAATCAATGAAACCCAAATCAATTATTGGAAACAGGCATTAGAGGATGCTCCAGAATTATTACAACTGCCAACAGACCGTCCTCGTCCCCATGTAATGAGTTACCAGGGGAGTAGTGAAAGTTTTACTTTAACCGCTGAACTAACCCAGAAGCTGCAACAGTTGTCCAGGAACGCAGGTAGTACCTTATTTATGACCCTGCAGGCAGCGTTTGCCACCTTACTGTATCGTTACAGTGGACAATTTGATATTTTAATTGGTTCACCGATAGCCAATCGCAACCGCCGTGAAATAGAGCCACTAATTGGCTTCTTTGTCAATACCTTGGTGTTGAGAACTCGTTTTGAACATAATCCCAGTTTTTCCCAGTTGCTCAGGCAAGTCAGGGAAACCACACTCAACGCTTATGAACATCAGGATGTACCTTTTGAACAGGTGGTCGAAGCATTACAGCCCCAACGGTCATTAAGTCATGCCCCCCTGTTCCAGGTGATGTTTGTGCTGCAGAATGCACCGATGGGGAAATTAGACTTACCAGATCTAACCTTGAGTGAATTAAATCAACACAGTACTATTGCTAAGTTTGATTTAACCCTGTCAATGACAGAAACAGAGATAGGATTGGTGGGTATATGGGAGTACAACACGGACTTATTTGATGGGTCTACTATTAAACGGATGGCCACTCATTTCCAAAACTTGTTATCAGCAATTGTGGAAAATCCCCAACAAGTAGTCTCAGAGTTACCTTTATTGAGTGTAGAGGAACGTCATCAACTGTTAGTGGAGTGGAATGATACTGCCAGTGAATACCCAATAGATAAATGTATTCATCAGTTAGTTGAAGAGCAGGTAGAGAAAACACCCGATGCTATAGCCGTGGTGTTTGACCAGGAGCAGTTGACTTACCATCAATTAAATCAAAGGGCTAACCAATTAGCACATCACCTACTTTCAATGGGAGTAAGACCAGAGGTACTGGTAGGTATTTGTGTGGAACGTTCTGTTGAAATGGTGGTAGGACTTTTGGGGATACTGAAGGCTGGTGGTGCTTATGTACCCCTGGATCCTAATTATCCTCACCAACGACTGAGTTATATGTTGGCCGATTCCGGTGTTGAGGTGTTGTTGACTCAACAGTCGTTACTAGAATCTTTGCCATCACATACAGCACAGATGGTTTGTTTGGATAGTGATTGGGGTGCCATAGAGCAATATAGTGGACAGAATCTTGATGTCGGGGTTCACTCGGATAATTTGGCTTATGTGATTTATACCTCTGGTTCTACCGGTAAACCTAAGGGAACAATGATTCTCCATAGTGGTGTGGGGAATTATTTAAGCTGGTGTACAAAAGCTTATAATGTTGCCGATTCAGAAGGCTCTACTGTTAATTCTTCTATTGGCTTCGATGCCACTATTACCAGTTTATTTTATCCTTTGTTGGTAGGACGTAAGGTAGTTATTTTACCAGAGGAAGGAGAAATTGAAGCCCTTAAAGCCGCCTTGTGTTCTGGGACTAAGTTTAGCCTGGTTAAAATCACTCCGGCTCATTTAGAAATCCTCAGCTATTTATTGGCTCATGAGCAAGTCACAATTGAGAATAAAGCCTTTATAATTGGTGGGGAAGCTTTGTCAGTAAACCACATTAAATTCTGGCAAAAATACGCTCCTCAGATTAGATTAATTAACGAATACGGTCCCACAGAAACTGTTGTAGGATGCTGCATTTATGAAGTTGGAGAAAAAACCTTTTCTGGAGGTAATATTCCCATCGGTCGCCCCATAGCCAACACCCAAATTTATATCTTAGACAAACACCTGCAACCAGTACCGATAGGAGTACCCGGAGAACTCTACATCGGAGGTGATGGCTTAGCCAGAGGATACCTCAAGCGCCCAGAACTAACATCGGAAAAATTCATCCCAAATCCCTTCTGTAATTCCAAATCACAACGACTCTACAAAACCGGAGACCTGGCGAGATACCTACGAGACGGTAACATCGAATTTAAAGGACGTATCGATAACCAAGTCAAAATTCGAGGCTTCCGTATCGAACTAGGGGAAATCGAAGCAGTCCTGTCCAGCCACCCCCACATCCAACAAACCGTAGTTATTGCCCGAGAAGATATTCCTGGTAACAAACGCCTAGTCGCCTACATAGTCAGTCAGGAGGAATCACTAAGCACCAACCAACTACGTGAATTCCTTAAACAGAAACTGCCAGAATACATGGTGCCCAGTGCCTTCGTTACCCTAGACACCTTGCCGTTAACACCAAACGGCAAAGTAGACCGCAAATCACTACCCGCACCAGATGGGGTTGTCACATCAGTTGAGGAATATGTAGCTCCACGCACCCCTACTGAAGAAATAATCGCCAACATCTTCGCGAACGTTCTAGGAGTGCAAGATGTTGGAATACATGACAACTTCTTTGAATTAGGAGGACATTCTCTACTGGCTGTCCGTTTAATGTCCCAGATTCAACAACAATTCCAAATCAATTTACCTTTAGCAACCCTTTTCCAAAGTCCCACCATTGAACAACTAGCGAGCCTTCTGGGTTCTTCAGTAAATACACAAAACCCCATCTTAGTGGGCATTAAAACCAGTGGAAACCAACCTCCATTATTCTGTATTCACCCGGTTGGTGGCAATATCCTCTGTTATGCAGAGTTAGCTCGTCATTTAGATCAAGATTATCCAGTATATGGTTTACAATCTCTAGGTTTAGATGGGCAACAGCAACCCTTAACTTCTGTTGAGGAGATGGCATCCCATTATATTCAAGCAATACAGCAAATTCAACCCCAAGGTTCCTATCATCTCATCGGCTGGTCTTTTGGAGGTGTAATTGCCTATGAGATGGCACAACAATTACAGAATAAAAATACTTCAGTGGCTCTTCTAACTTTAATAGAAAGTTATGTACCCACTTTAATTCTGAAACCTTCAGAAATAGATCAAGCCATGATAGTAAATCTATTCATTGGCTGGTCTTTTGGAGGTGTAATTGCCTATGAAATGGCACAACAATTACAGGCTAAAAATGAGCCAGTGGCTCTTATAACGTTAATAGACAGTTATGCACCTACTGTAATTCAGATGCCTTCAGAAATAGATCAAGCCATGATAGTAAATCTATTGGCTCAAGATTTGGGAGGTCTCTATGGTCAAGAGTTAGATATATCCCATGAAACACTTAGACAACTTGAACCAGACGAACAAGTTTTGCATCTATTTGAGCAAGGCAAACAGCAAGGGATATTCCCCTCAGACCTAGAAATAGAGCAAATGCGTTCTTTATGGAAAGTTTTGAAAGCAAATATTACGGCATATTATCATTATAAACCAAAAGCTTATCCAGGTTCACTTCTCCTTATAAATGCTAGTCAAACTTCCCCAGCAGTAATTGAAGACCCAACCCACGGCTGGGGTTCTCTAGTTAATGGTGACATCCAAACTCACACTATTACTGGAGACCATTACACCATTATCAAAGCCCCCCAAGTTGAGGCTCTGACTACAGAATTGAACAAGTATCTATTGAACAACTAGCACGTCTTGGCCGCACTGGCTCCCCTGTTCCGAAGCTGCATCGCGGTCATACTAAGCAGATTTAGCTAGTAAAGGTTCTACCGTCTGGGAGGATTCACCCACCTGCTCTAAAATCTCAATCAATTCCCGTTCAAAGGTGACCAAAGCACGATTGGTTTTCCCACCAATATAAAAGCGATCGCCTTTTTGTAATGCCCAAATCTGAGAGTGGGAGACATAACTCATCAGTACCCCTAACATCAGTAAACCAAAGCCAGTGTAAACAAAGGGAATACCCGGGTCAGCTTTAATTTGTAAGCCAGTGCTGCCGATGACATCTTTAATTTTAAGTATCACCCCATTGACCTTAATCCCCATACCAGAACGAACACTTGAAACGAGATTACCCGTTCCATCATAAACAAACAGGGTTCCCTGCAAATCCCTAGCTAAAAGGGATACCCCTTCACTTAAATCAGGTTTTGTGGGAACCCAAGTGCCCCAAATCCGTCCCTCACCATTAGTGGGGAGTTGTGCCATGGGAAGCTGGAAAATTGGACTATTATTCAACTGCACCTGAACCCCAGCAATCCCCCAATCCGTTTGGTAAAAGGTGACACCTCGATATCTTAGGGGCTTATTCACATAGATAGTCTCTTGGTCAATGTCCTCACCTTGACTATCCAAAACTGACAGATTGGAGTAAAATTGATCAATATCCCCGGATGGAGTGTAATCAATCCAGAAACGATTCACCCGCACTGACAAATCTTTGGGGATTTGGGGCCAAGCAAACGGACCGGCATCAATAATGTTTCTAACTTGGAATGTATTGCCACTGGTAACCATTTCCTGAGCCGTAAATCCTGTCATTGAGCCCCAAATTGACCCTCCCAGGATAATCAACATACTGGCATGTACTACAATTGGACCAATCCGTCCGATAATTCCTTTACGGGCGTAGATAGTATCCCCCTCTTGGAATACCTTGTAACGCCGCTTCTCTAACAACTCAGTGAGGGAAGTAAAAGACCCCTTGTCCAACTCTACACTCAAAGCAAGTTTCCCAAACTGGCGGGGTTCTTTGTAAAACTTCCAATTCCGGGCTGCTTTTAAAGCTGGAAATTGACGAGTGAAGGTACAGGCGGTCAGACTACTACCGAATAACACTAATAAGGACAAAAACCACCAAGTCCGGTAGACATGATCTAACCCTAGCAGCAACAACACCTTCCAGCTCAGGAAACCAAACAACGCTGGGTCTTCAGGATAATTAGCTTGGTAAAATGCCAGAGATTCCCCCTGTTCAATAACTGTACCGCTGATGCTAAAGAGTGCGATCGCAAGTAGCAAGATAATCGCTAGCCGTAAGTTAGCCAGCACTGATACTAACCGACGCCACAACCGACTGCTACTATTCAATGATGAGTTATTTGATGAGTTATTTGATGAGTTATCTGATGAGTTATTTGATGAGTTATCTGATGAGTTATCTGATGAGTTTTCTAAAGTCATATTCAGTCTAGTTAATTACTTGTTTTCTGAATAGGATGAGCAGATTTATGAAAAGAATCTCAGTAGCATTCAGCGGTCAGCAGTCAGCGGTCAGCGGTCAGCGGTCAGCGGTCAGCGGTCAGCTTAAAATAAACCCAGCGTAGCGTGCGCCGTTCCCGTAGCGTGCGCAAACGAGAGAATTTAATAGTTCGAGATTTATGATAATTGAAAGTCACCAGAAAAGTCCATTGCGCGTAGCGCATAAGCTGATAGCTGATAGCTGATAACTGATAGCTGATAGCTGATAACTGATAGCTGATAGCTGATAGCTGATAGCTGATAGCTGATAACTGATAGCTGATAGCTGATAACTGATAGCTGATAGCTGATAGCTGATAGCTGATAGCTTACGACGCACTCAGTACTCAGTCAAAAAATTCCCACAGGAATCCGAGACAACAACGAAAACACACCAAATGCCACCAATAGCGCACCACTTACTGGTGTAATCCAACTCGACCACTGTCGCAATTCTAATAATCGTTTAATTGAAGCAGTAAACGTACCTGCCAAGATCAAGGGTGCCACATAACCAGCTGTATAAGACAACAGCAAGGCACCACCTAACACTAAATCTTTAGTTGAGACAACCCAAGCCAGTAACGTTGCTAATACCGGTGTACTGCAAGGAGACGCAACTAAACCGAAGGTCAAACCAATGAGATAAGAGCGTAACCCTTTCGGCCATTCCTGGGAAATCCAATCCATACCACCCCAACTTGGAAACTGTAGCGGTAGTGCTTCTAGTAAATTCAACCCCATAATAATGGCGATTAGGCTCACAATAATCGGTAAGCCAACACCGATTTGACCATAGACTCGCCCGATAGATGCTGCGATAATTCCTAATGCAGCTAAGGTTGTGGCTAAGCCTAAGGAAAACCATACCGATTGGGTAGCAGCTTGCAGCCGTCCTTGATTTTCATAACCACCGATGTAGCCAATCGTGATCGGTAGCATTGATAGCATACAGGGGGTTAGGCTAGTCAGCAACCCAGCAGCAAAGATGATGGCTATGCTGACTAGGCTCAGGTGAGTCAGTTGGCTGTCAACCAGGTTATTAGCGAATTGTTGGAGTTGATAGAGTTGAGTCGAGAATGTGTCAAGCATAGGGAATTTTAACACCCAGTTTGCTTGAATTTTAGCGTATTGAACCCCTCAAGTAGAGTGGCCAAATCCCAGGGATATAGCAGTCGCCAGGGCAGTTAGGACATGACAAAAGTCTCACACCCTTTGTAAGCGATGCAGCGCGGTCTTGGGGGTTTCCCCCATGAGCGACTGCATCAAGAAGCGCAAGAGTTTTACTTCTGACAAATGACTTCTGACAAATGACTTCTGACTTCTGCTATATATACCAAAAAGCTTGAATCACCATCTTGTGCCCACCCTGATCAAGCTGCCTCAATCCCCTAGCTTTAGCTAGGGGCAGCTGTCAACAATAACTATTCCTGTACTGTTACAGATGTTCCCAAAGCCACTCTGTTATACAAAGCTTTGACATCATCATTACGCATCCGGATGCAACCGTGAGACACTGCTTGTCCCACCAGTTCCTCATCATTGGTACCATGAAACCCGATGTAGTTTGTTCCATCACTCCAAAATGCCATCCACCTTGGACCAAGAGGGTTTTCTGGTCCTGGAGCAACGACTTCACCAGTTAGAGGATGCTTCCAAACTGGATTTTGAACCATCTGTGTCACTTGGAAATTGCCTGTAGGGGTTTCCCAACCAGGCTGACCGATGGCAACTGGATAACTGGCTTCGAGTTTATCTCCTCGATAAACATAAAGACGACGCTCACTTAGTTTAATCACTAAACGAGGGGTATTATTAAAGAATTCTTCTTCTTGCCGCAGATAGTGATTGACTTCTTCGAGAGGCGACGACAATTCTGGTGTTTCAAGCCTTGGCAGAAAGCTTTCATACTGAATTTTTTTCCAGTTAGTTACACTAGTATTGGTTAGATCAGCGGCGGCGGTGGCTACCTCTGCGTAGAATAACGGGATAGCTACACCTAAGCCGCACACAATTAAGTGTTGGGTGGAAAGTTTTCCGTTCACGATTTCCTCTTAGCTATTTGATATTTTATGTGCATATTTTAATTGATCATGTTTTGTTCACTGTTGAGCGTTGACTGTTGACGGTTCTACAGCTGCAGGGCTTTGATCTAAACACCCATGATCTAAACACCCATGATCTATAGCGTTTCTCACAGTTATGAGGTACAGTATTCTTTGAAGCTGATTCCCTGTTAGGTGCGCTCTTACCATTAAGAATTAAATTCGCCACGGGTCGCACCTCTTGATGCAGCGCATCCCTATTACTATTACCTATTACTATTACCTATTACCTATTACCTATTACCTATTACCTAAAATCCCGAAATTGTGTACCTCATAGCTATGATAATTGCTATAAACACCCATGATCTAAACACCCATGATCTAAACACCCATAGCTATCGGACTTTATCCTTTAGAGGTTGCTGAACTAAGGAACTGACTCAAACATAGTTGGGTCAGTTATAGCGTTTCTCACTCCTTATCAGGTACATTCAATTTTATTACCCCGACTCCCCACTCCCTCGGTGCGCTTGACCCGTAATTAAATTCGCCACGGGTCGCACCGCTCCCTACTCCCTAATCCCTAATCCCTAAAACCAAGATAGATTTCAAACTGACTGCTTAATGTTAAGTTGTGACAGCTCACTGGGGGCTAATGCGCCTTTTTCAGTAATAATGGCAGTGATTAACTCCGCTGGAGTTACATCAAAAGCTGGGTTATAAAATTCCACTTTAGGAGGACAAATCACTGTCTCCCCAATCTGATAAATTTCTGAGGGGTGACGTTCTTCAATGGGAATCTCTTCGCCAGTAGATAGCTGAAAATCAATGGTTGAGATCGGAGCAGCCACAAAGAAAGGTATCTGATGAGCTTGAGCAATCAGAGCTACACTATAGGTACCAATTTTGTTAGCCGTATCCCCATTGGCAGCAATGCGATCAGCTCCCACTACAACCGCATCAATTAGCCCTTGTTTCATACAATGGGCGGCCATGCTATCGGTAATTAAAGTAACCGGAATACCTTCTTCGACGCATTCCCAGGTCGTTAACCTAGCACCTTGCAAGCGGGGGCGGGTTTCGTCAGCATATAATCTGGCTAATCGCCCATCCCGCCAGGCCGAACGCACCACTCCCAAGGCAGTACCATACCCAGCTGTTGCCAACGCTCCTGCATTACAATGGGTCAGAAGACAGAGTTTGTCGGGGGTTGTCGGTAATACTTCTAATCCGCGATCGCCTATGGATTGACAGGTTTGTAAATCCTCCAGCTGAATTTGTTGAGCTGTTTCAAGTAAGGAAGCTTTAATCTCTTCTACTGTCCCGATCGTTTCATAGGCATTTTTAAGCATCCGCATGATTGCCCAAAACAAATTCACGGCTGTAGGACGAGTTTGCCGCAACTGTTGCGCTACAATTTCAAGCTCTGCGAGGAAAGCCTTACGTTCTTTTGTTTTAATCTCTCTTGCGCCAAGGTAAATGCCATAAGCCGCTGCTACTCCAATAGCTGGCGCTCCCCGAACAATCATAGTTTTAATCGCCTCAACCATATCTTCACAGCGGCTGATTTCTACAATGGAATATTTGCCGGGTAAGCGGTTTTGGTCAATGAGGATAACTCGGTCGTTTTCCCAAACAACGGGATAAACTTGGTATGTGGATGGGTTCATATAAGTTCGATATATTGTTAATTGTTAATTGTTAATTGTTAATTGCTATTTTGTTAACGGTTAACAGTTAACAGTTAACTGTCAACTGTTAACATTGATAGATTAACTAACAGAAGATGGCTGTCTATTAAAGAACGCTGCCCTGATCTGTTCAGCAATTTGAGAGCCAGTCAGCCCCAAATCAGCTTTTGATTCATCGGGCTTGGCATGATCCACTAATTGATCCGGTACACCAAAGCGCTTGAGGGGAACTAATATATCATTGTCCATGAGTGCTTCTGCCACCGCTGAACCAAAGCCACCCATTAAGCACCCTTCTTCTAGGGTAACTACACGACCAATTTTCTGAGCCAAGGGGAAGATTAATTCTGTATCTAGGGGCTTGACAAAACGAGCATTAATCACCGTTGCTTCAATACCATGCTCGCTAAGAATTTCAGCGGTTTGCATGGCGGTGTAAACCATAGTGCCGTACCCTACCATTAACAGGTCGTCACCATTACGCAAGAGTTCTGCTTTACCAATGGGTAGTGCTTCCCAACCATCTTCCATCAGGGGAACGCCATAGCCACTACCCCGAGGATAGCGCATGGCAATCGGACCATCGGTGTGGTTTATTCCTGTAACTACCATACGTTGCAGTTCAGCTTCGTCTTTGGGAGCCATAATTACCATATTGGGAATGCATCGCAAATAGGAGATATCATACATCCCTTGGTGAGTAGGGCCATCAGCACCCACAATTCCTGCACGGTCGAGGCAGAAAAAGACCGGTAGGTTTTGGATACAAACGTCGTGAATAATTTGGTCGTAAGCCCGTTGTAAGAAGGTGGAGTAAATAGCTGCAACCGGTCGCATTCCTTCACAGGCTAGGCCAGCTGCTAGGGTGACGGCGTGTTGTTCCGCAATCCCCACATCTATGTATTGGTCAGGGAGTTTTTCTTGCAATTTATTCAACCCTGTCCCGGTAGCCATAGCTGCCGTGATGCCAATGATTTTGGGATTATTCTGAGCTAGTGTGACTAGGGTGTGGGCAAAAACTTTGGAATAGCCGGGGGGTTTGGGTTTTTTAGCTGGAAGGGCTTTACCCGTAGCTAGGTTGAAGGGACTTTGGGCATGGTAACCCACTTTGTCCGCTTCTGCGATCGCATACCCCTTGCCTTTCGTAGTTGCCACATGCACCAGCACTGGTCCATCTAGCTTGTGGGCGTTGGTAAAGGTGGAAATTAACTCCTCTAGATTGTGACCATCTACCGGTCCGATGTAAGTAAAGCCAAGTTCTTCAAATACTGCTCCGACCTTAGGTACGGCTAAACGCTTCATCCCTTCCTTGAGCCGTTGCAAGTCTGGGGATAAAGACTCACCGACAAAGGGGAGATTTTTGAACTGTTCCTCTAAATTGTCAGTAAGAAACTGCATCGGCTCAGAAAGCCGCACTTTGTTGAGGTAACGGGGAATAGCCCCCACATTGGGGGAGATGGACATCTCATTATCATTGAGCACCACCAGTAGTTTAGTATGGGGTAAATGCCCTGCATGATTGATGGCTTCCAAAGCCATGCCACCGGTCAGAGCACCATCACCAATAACTGCTGCCACTTTGAAGTTTTGCCCTTTGCGGTCTCGGGCGATCGCCATACCCAAAGCAGAAGAAATACTGGTGGAGGCATGACCGGCTCCAAAGTGATCAAACTTATTCTCGCAGCGCTTTAGATAACCAGCAATACCATCTTTCTGCCGTAGGGTATGGAATCGGTTATAGCGCCCCGTGAGCATTTTGTGGGGATAAGCTTGGTGTCCAACGTCCCAGACTACCTTATCATAGTCAAGGTCAAGTGTTTGATACAGACCTAAGGTTAATTCTACCACTCCCAAGCCTGGTCCTAAGTGACCACCACTAGTAGCTATGGTTTGGAGATGTTTCTCGCGAATTTGACGGGCAATTTCCTCTAGTTGACGAATCGATAGACCGTGCAACTGATTTGGATGAGTAATTTCACTGAGATGCATACCGTCTCTTTGAATTGCTACTGGATTGTGTTAATGTTTATCTTTCGACTCCCTAAAAGTATCCAATAATTTGGCGCTTCAAGGGTTATATGGAAGCTAAAGATTACCTGAAAAATGGCATTTCTGGTCAACTTTCCATTGTAAATTTTCCTTGCGACCAGCAGCCGATCACCATTGCTCCCGATACTCCAGTAACGGAAGCGATCGCTACGATGAATCAAACTCGAAGGAGTTATGTGCTGGTAGTACAGCAGCAGCAATTGGTAGGCATTTTTACAGAACGGGATGTGGTCAAAGTAGCATCAGCCGGAATGGTCAACTCAGGGGTTTCCATCGCTGATGTGATGACTCAAGAGTTAATTACCTTGCCCATCATAGCGAAACCGGACATTTTTTTGGTAGAGTCCCGATTACGTCAACACCAGATTCGTCACCTACCCCTAGTGGATGAACAAGGTCAAGTAGTGCGTGTGGTGACCCCCCACACCATGCCAGCCATCCTCTCTGCTATTGTTACTAAGGTCGAAGACTTACACCAACAGTTGAGTCAAAAAGAAGGGGAATTAGTGGCAGCTAATCAGCGATGGCAGCAGGAAGTTGCTGTCAATCAGCAGTTTGAAGAAGAATTGGGGGAAAATGAACATGCCTGGCAGTTGAGCCAAGAACGTCTTGAGAGTATTCTGACTTCCCTAGAAGCAGTGGTATGGTCTTTTGATCCTTCGATTGACAAACTGCTTTATCTTAACAGTGCTACCGAGCAAGTCTATGGTCGCAGTATCACTGAGTTCTTCGGAAACTTACGCCTGTGGGAATCAGTGGTTCACCCAGAGGATCTCGAAACCTATGAACTGGCACACCAAACCCTGCTGTCAACTGGTGCCAAAGATATTGACTACAGAATTTTGCGACCGGATGGAGCTGTGAGTTGGATTCGCCATCGTGCTCACCTCCTCACAGATGCTAATAACACTCCAATTCGGATCCATAACATAGCCATCGACATCACACAGCTCAAACAGGTCGAGGAAAACCTCAAAGCTACCCTAGTTGAGAAAGAGGTGCTGCTCAAAGAAATTCACCATCGGGTCAAAAACAACTTACAAATTGTTTCTAGCTTACTACACTTGCCATCTCTGACAGTAGATCAACCCCAAACCCGAGTACACCTGTCGGAAGCTCGCCATCGCCTTGAAGCCATGGCTCTCATTCACAAGAAACTTTATGGTGCCTCAGTGATAGGCAACCTGGATGTAGTGGATTATATCCAGAACCTAGCGGTGAACTTACTGGTAGCTTATCAAGTAACTAGCGATAGGATTCAGTTGCACACGACTATTGAACCCATTTCCCTCAGTATTGATCAGGCCATCCCTTGCGGTCTAATCATCAATGAACTGGTATCCAATTCCCTGAAGTACGGGTTTCCCAATGGACGCTATGGTGAGATTCACATTGAATTGCACCATAGCGGGGACGATCAGGTTGAATTGATTGTCCGAGATAATGGGGTTGGTTTACCAGAAGAGTTAGATTGGCGTAATACCCAGTCTTTAGGATTATCGTTAGTTTATGACCTGGCAACGGAGCAACTAGACGGGAGTATGTTTCAGGGCCATAGCGAGGGCACAGCTTTCAGAATAGTATTCTCAACAGCAACAATTGTAGAAGCAATAGGACAACAATAGTGGTTACCAGGGTGTTAGTTGTAGAAGACGAAGTTATTGTTGCTAAGACAATTGCTAGCCAGCTTAAGCAACTGGGTTATATGGTATCAGCTACTGCTTCATCTGGCTCTCAAGCCATTACCAAAGCCGCTCAAACTAAGCCTGACTTAGTGCTGATGGACATTTTCCTCAAAGGCAAGATGGATGGTATTACTGCTGCTAGGCAAATTCGTGAACATTTACGTATTCCTATCGTCTATTTAACTGCCTATGGGGATGAAGATACCTTGCAACGGGCTAAGGTTACCCAACCCTTTGGCTATGTTACCAAACCGTTTAACGAGAGAGACTTGCGGGTTGCCATTGAAATGGCTCTCCAGCAATACCAGATGGAGCAGTCGTTGCAGAACAGCCAAGCTCAGTTGGCATCCATTTTAAACTCTATCGATGATGCAGTTATTGCTACCACGACCCAAGGTACCATTACCTTTATGAATGCTCCCGCTGAAGCTCTGACTGGTTGGAAGGCATCGGAGGTATGGGGGCGAGATGTGACCTCAGTGTTCCCAATTGTTAATGACCTGACCGGTAATCTAGTCAAGTATCCCCTAGATAAAGTGATCAAGACCGGACAAGTTGTCTATCTGGGCGAGCATAACGCTTTGATCGCAAAGGACGGTGGTCGAATTCCTGTTGGTAATAGTGCTTCACCCCTAAAAGACCAACTGGGAAACGTGAATGGAGTAGTGCTCGCGTTTTGGGATATCAGCGAGGATCCTCAGACAGAAATGTTAGAGCAGGTGTTGGCAAAAGAGCAAGAAATCCAAGATTTCCGCTCCCAGTTCGTCTCCACCGTTTGCCACGAATTCCGTAATCCCCTCAGTGTGATCCTAACTGCCGCTGAATTACTTAAGCGCTATGGTAATCTGGCCACTCAGGAGCAAAAGCAGCGTTATCTAAAACGAATTACTCTTTCAGTAGAGCGCATGACTGAGTTGATGGAAGAGGTGTTGCTAATCGGTCAAGCTGAAGTAGGTCGGCTAGAATTTATTCCAACTCCGATGAACTTAGAGCAATTCTGCCAGGATTTAATTGCAGAACTATGCCTAGATCAAGCCAGCCGCAACCGGATTGTTTTTACCTCTGACGGGGTCTATACAGAAGTCTGTATGGATGATAAACTTATACATTACATTATAACTAATCTGCTTACCAATGCTTTGAAGTATTCTCCTTCTCATGAAATCGTGACCTTTAACCTAACTTGTGATCTGAAACAGCAGTTGGTTGTGTTCCGCATCCAGGATAAAGGAATTGGGATTGCTGAAGCAGACCAAAAGAAAATTTTCGAGTCTTTTTATCGAGCCAAAAATGTGGGGACAATTCAAGGGACTGGTCTGGGACTATCGATTGTGAAACGCTGTGTGGAACAGCATCAGGGAGAGATTGAACTGACTAGCGAAGTGGGCGTTGGGACAACATTTACGATTAAAATTCCCATAGTAAGTAATGGGGAAGTCAGAGGTCAGAGGTCTGAGGTGAGAAGTTCTGATTCGGAATGGCTCGGGAGTAGTCGCAATTAGCTATAGCAATTCTCAAACTAATGAGGTCAAAATTATGGGCTTTAGGGAGCAGGGAGCAGACAAGAGGAACCCACCCCTAACCCCTCCCAGGAGGGGAAGGCAAGAGGAACCCACCCCTAACTCCTCCCAGGAGGGGAAGGCAAGAGCAACCCACCCCTAACCCCTCCCAGGAGGGGAAGGCAAGAGGAACCCACCCCTAACCCCTCCCAGGAGGGGAAGGCAAGAGCAACCCACCCCTAACCCCTCCCAGGAGGGGAAGGCAAGAGGCAAGAGGCAAGAGGTAAAAAAATATTTGTACCTCATAGCTATGAGAAACGCTAGATCTTTTTCCCGATAAGCGTGAGGGTGTGTTGAAAACAAGAGTAGTTTTAAAAAAGCGAAACTTTCTGGAGCTTAATACCAAGGACAAATGACAAAGGAAAAATGACCAAAAAACCTGGGTTAAAACTTGTTATTACTGCGGCGATCGCATTTTTTTTATTCACCTTAATTTTTACTCTACATCGACACTATACTTTTTATTCTTCCTACGATCAAGGAATTTTTAATCAAGTCTTCTGGAATGGAATTCACGGTCGCTTCTTTCAGAGTACTCTTTCATCCCAGCTGTCTACTAATGTAGTTCATAATGGGGAAGTTCCAAATGTCTATTACCACCGATTAGGGCAACATTTTACTCCCGCCCTGTTACTTTGGTTACCGTTATATGCTTTGTTTCCATTTCCCGCTACCCTAACCGTTTTGCAGGTAACGTTGGTAACAGCTGCTGGTGTAGTTTTGTATATCCTGGCTAGACAGTATCTGCAACCGATGTTAGCAGCAATGATTACGGTTAGCTTTTACTGTGCTAATGCTATTCTCGGTCCGACCTTAGCCAATTTCCATGACATCTGCCAAATTCCGCTATTTGTATTTGGGCTACTGCTAGCTATGGAAAAACGCTGGTGGTGGCTGTTTTGGTTGCTGGCAATTTTGATTTTAGCTGTACGGGAAGATTCCGGGATAGGTTTGTTTGGTGTGGGATTCTATTTAATAGTCAGTCGGCGCTACCCTCGCATTGGTCTGGCAGTTTGTACCCTCAGTTTCGGTTACATACTTGTCTTGACCAATCTAATTATGCCCCTATTTTCGGAAGATATTTCTCAACGGTTCATGATCGAGCGTTTTGGTCAGTACGCTGATGGGGATGAGGCGTCTACTCTGGAAATTATTAAGGGTATGCTGACTAATCCTTGGCGTTTACTAGTAGAACTGTTTACTCCCTTTTTTGGCACCATTCAGTATTTATTAGGTCAATGGTTACCATTAGCATTTATACCAGCTATTGCTCCCGCTTCTTGGTCTATCGCAGCATTTCCCTTGCTAAAACTTCTGTTGGGTAAAGGTCAATCAGTGCTTGCGATTAATATCCGCTATGCGATGACCGTAGTACCTGGGCTATTCTATGGCGCGATACTTTGGTGGTCAGCTCATACCCAATTTAGTCAAGCTGTGATCTCGGCTAGGTCTAAGTTTCGGCGCTTTTGGATTTTTTGTCTAACCCTTGCGGTAGTGTTGACTATTACCTCTAGCCCAAATCGAACCTTTTATTTCCTCCTTCCCGATTCCTACCAACCCTTCGTCTATGTGCCGTTAACCCAACAGTGGTCTCGTGTGGGGTCGATCCGGTCATTACTGGCTCAGATTCCCCCAAATGCTAGTGTCTCAGCTACTACCTATCTAGTCCCTCATTTGTCAGGACGTCGGGAAATTATCCGCTTAGCAGATTTACAGTTGCGCAATGATAATGGCGAGGTGGTGAAGGTGGATTATGCGATCGCAGATTTATGGCGGTTACAACGCTATCAAATTGCCTTTAAGCATGATGGTCAGCGGTTGCGCTCTTTAGTTAACATGATTGACCGGGTCACCAAGACTAACGAGTATGGCATCATTGGTTTTAAAGATGGTGTGATTTTGATGCAAAAAGGAGTAGCATCTAATCCAGAGGCTATGAGAGCATGGCTAAGCTTTAGGCAAGAGTTAGATGTCTCAACTACAGGAGCATAATTGTAATAGCAAAGGGAATAGGAACCCACCCCTAACCCCTCCCAGGAGGGGAACACGGAGTCGGGAATCGGCAAGATGGCATCAAAAATTCTGACAATTCCGACACGGATTGCTAAACTGTCTTCCTGGGTACAGGTCTCCTGGCTATTGAGTGGTTCGGCCATAAACTGATATTTATTAATAAATAATATTAATAAGATCGGTTCAATAAACATTAATGCCTAGCACCAGTACTACGTCCTACGCTATTGACTTTGGCACGAGCAATACGGTAATCACTCGCTGGAACCCAGTCACCGAAACGCCAGAAACTATCACTTTACCAGGACTTGCACTGCAACTTAGTCAAAATCCTCCCTTAATTCCCAGTTTGGTGTATGTGGAAGATGCTGCTCAGGGTAAGGTTATGGTTGGACAGGCAGTACGCGATCGCGGTTTGGACCTCAGCAGTGACCCTCGATTCTTCCGCAGCTTCAAACGGGGGATTGGTGCTGAGGTTCAGGGATTTCTGCCAGAACTGGATGGCACCGTGATCACCTTTGAACAAGTTGGGGAATGGTTCCTCAACCAAATTATTGAACAGCTATCAGCCCTCCAGTCCGAGGCGGGGGATTCTGCCATTGAATCGGTGATTCTGACTGTGCCTGTGGATAGCTTTGAAGCTTACCGCCATTGGCTTAGTACAATCTGTCAATCCTTGCCAGTGGAACAGGTGAGGATGCTGGATGAACCGACAGCGGCTGCTTTGGGCTATGGTATTGCGGAAGGGGATACTCTGCTAGTTATAGACTTTGGTGGTGGCACCCTGGATTTATCTCTGGTGCAGCTGAATCAGGAGGCTCAAGGGAATAAAAAACCTCTCGGGTTTATTCTTAAGTGGGGGGAAAAGTCCTTTGGTGAAGGGTCTAGCCAGAAGGTGAAAATTGCCCGTGTGCTGGCGAAAGTGGGACAAAATTTGGGTGGGACAGATATTGATAACTGGCTGGTGGATTATTTTGTGGAAACTCAAGGGTTAATGCGATCGCCTTTGACTACTCGACTAGCAGAACGCCTGAAAATTCAACTATCTGAGCAGTCTGAAGCTACAGAAGTCTATTTTAATGATGAAACCTTTGAGAGTTACGAACTAAAACTAGACCGGGAGACTTTTGAAACTATTCTCAAAGAACACCAGTTTTTTGATACCCTTGATGATAAGATGACGGAAGTGCTGCAACAGGCAAGACGCAGCGGTATAGAAGTGCCAGATATAGATGGTGTCTTGTTAGTGGGTGGGACGGTGAAGATCCCAGCAGTTCAGGCATGGGTAAACCGGTATTTCGATTCAAGCAAGGTTCGTTGCCAAAAACCTTTTGAAGCGATCGCAACTGGCGCACTTCAGCTCAGCCAAGGTATCGAAGTCCAAGATTTCCTCTACCATAGCTACGGAATTCGCTATTGGGATAGACGGTTAAAGCGTCACAACTGGCACTCAATCATTAGAGAAGGACAGCCTTACCCCATGAGTGAGCCAGTAGAACTATTCTTAGGAGCATCGGTAGAGAATCAACCGAGTATAGAGCTAATTTTAGGAGAGTTAGGCTCCCAAACTGGTGGCACAGAGATTTATTTTGAAGGCGATCGCTTAATTACTCGTCAGTTAGGCCAGGGCGAAAACGCTGTGCAACCCCTCAATGATAGGGATGGGGCAAGAAGTCTGGCTAACTTAACACCCCTGGGCAATCCCGGAAGCGATCGCATTAAACTCCAGTTTCAAGTTGATGCTGAACGTTACTTGAGAGTTACTGTTGATGATTTACTTACCAATGAAACCTTATTGACAAATCAGGTAGTGGCTCAGTTAAGTTAATTTTTCATATCATCTTCCGTTGAACACTTATAAATAGTAGGTGATAGTGCGTAGGGTGAGTTAGGGGCGGGCTTGCCCTCATGTTAAAACCTAGCGCTAGTGTTGAAATAGCCCGTCCCGTAACGCACCACCCAAGGGCTCGCTGCTAATGTTGGAGGCAGTCGTGCGTCGTGCGTAGGGTGAGTTAGGGGCGGGCTTGCCCTCATGTTAAAACCTAGCGCTAGTATTGAAATAGCCCGTCCCGTAACGCACCACCCAAGGGCTTGTTGCTAATGTTGGAGGCAGTTGGGCATCAATCCAAATGTTCATGCTGTCAGTGTTCAGCTGTCAGCCGTGGCACAGGCTTTGGCCTTGGCCTTTTGGCCTTTTGGCCACGCTACGCGAACGGCCACGCTGTGCGAACGATGCTGTGGCTTAACTCAGATTAAAGCAATGCTTACCTGTTTTATTCAAAAGCACCTCAAGTAGCGCATAAGCTGATAGCTTACATTTTAGTTAGGTGTTGATAACAGTAAGGTTTTAGTAGGAGACCGCTCTATGATTTTATCAGCAACCACAACCGGTAT